>NZ_JAXMNS010000030.1:0-14959 GCF_034670285.1 Nocardioides sp.
TCTGGAGGCCGAAGATCGGGGCAGCGAGGATCAGCAGCACGACGGTGGACGCGGTGCCGAAGACCACCGGGTGCTTCCACAGACGCTCGCCCCAGGCCTCGAAGCGAGCCGACCGGTGCTCACCGGAGTTGACCCACGGCAGCGAGAGCTTGTTGATCTTCATGTCGAGCTTGAACAGCACCAGCGGGAGCAGCGTCAGGGTCGCGGCCAGCACGAAGGTGACGGCGAGCATGATCCCGCCGGCCATCGAGCGGAACGACGGCGACGGCACGAGCATCACGGCCGAGAGCGAGATCAGCACGGTCACGCCGGAGAGCAGCACGGCCTTGCCGGCGGTGTCCATCGTCTGGGCGATCGCCGCCCGCGGCGACGCTCCCTGCCCCATCCGGGCTGCGCGGTAGCGCACGACGAGGAAGAGTGCGTAGTCGATACCGAGCGCGAGCGCGAACATCATCGCGAAGTTCATCGCCCAGATCGAGACAGGCACCAGCTGGTTGATCAGCACCAAGGAGCCGGCCGAGGCCACCAGACCCGCGAGGGTCAGCAGCAGCGGGAGCCCCGCGGCCACCAGCGCACCGAAGGCGAGCACGAGGATCGCCATGGTGACGGGCCACGAGATCATCTCGGACTTGAGCATCGCCTCGAGGTTGGCCTCGTTGAAGTCGGACCAGAGCAGCGAGGAGCCCGTGGGGTTCACCTGCACGCCGTCGACGGCGAGGTCCTGGAGCGGGCCCTTGAGGTCGTCGGCAGCGCGAACCATCTCGTTGGTGTCGGCGCCCGCGCCACCGAGCAGCACGATCGTGCTCCCGTCCTGGCTGATCGGCGCCCCGGACTCGGGACCGAAGACGGTCGAGATGCGCGAGTCGGCCTCGAGGGTCTCCATCACCTCGGCGATGACCCCGGCTCCGGCACCCTCGGTGACAGGACCGTCCGTCGAGCGGACGACGACCTGGATCGCCGAGCTGGCGTTGCCGCCGAAGCTCGTCTCGGCGGCCTCACGCACGCTCACCGACGCGGAGCCGTCGGCCTGCCACCCGGCGCCGGACAGCTCGGCCTCCACGCGGGGGGCGAAGATGCCGAGGCCGACGACCAGCAGGACCCAGACCGCGGCGGTCAGGCGTCGGTGCTCGGTCACGGCCAGTCCGAGCCGGCCGAGCGAGCCGGCGTGGATGGGGGGATCGGTCTTCTCCGGGGCGCCGGCGGACCGGTGCGTGGTGGTCGTCATTCTCACTCCTTCTCAAACCCCCATGGGGGATGGCATCACGCCACCGTAGCAGTAACCCCCCGGGGGGTTGCAAAGCGCAGTGACGCGCTCGACCGGGATGGGTCCTCCCGGGCCACCGGGTTTCCCCCACAAGTGCCCGACTGGGCGGCCGGCGAAACCACGCAGCGACTCTCGAGAAACAGGAGCACCACCATGTTGCCCGACCACGTTCAAGCCTTCATCGACGCCGAGGTCGCCGCGAGCCCGACGGACTTCAGCGACCTGCGCGCCGTCATCATCAACGGCACCCTCAAGCGCTCCCCCGCCGAGAGTCACACCGACGGACTGATCGACGTCTCGACGCGGGTGCTCTCGGGCGTCGGCGCCCGAGTCGACGTGATCCGCACCGTCGACCACACCATCCCGCCCGGGGTCTACCCGGACATGCGCGAGCAGGGCTGGGACGTCGACGACTTCCCCGACCTGTATCGCGACCTCGTCGCCCCCGCCGACATCGTCATCCTCGCGACTCCGATCTGGCTCGGCGACCAGTCCTCCCTGACCCGACTGGTCATCGAGCGCCTCTACGGTCACTCGGGCGAGCTCAACGACGCCGGGCAGTGGGCCTACTACGGGAAGGTCGGCGGAGCGATCGTCACGGGCAACGAGGACGGCGGCAAGCACTGCGCCGCCCAGATGCTCTACTCCCTCTCGCACATCGGGTTCACGATTCCGCCCCAGGCCGACGCGTACTGGCTCGGCGAGGCCGGACCGGGCCCGTCGTACCTGGACGACAACCGAGGTGCGCAGAACCACTGGACGACGCGCAACACCGTCTTCGCGGCGTGGAACCTGCTGCACACCGCGCGCCGCCTCAAGGACGCCGGCGGTCTGCCCGCCCACGGGAACGTGACCGACAACTGGGACCTCAGCAACCCCACACACCCCAACCCCGAGTACCGCTGAGCGAGACCGCTCGATGGCGAAGGTCCCGGCGGTGCCGGGACCTTCGACACTTCCCCGTCCCTCGCGTCTGGCGTGAACTGGTCTGACGAGACCGGCCTGCCGACCGGTCGTCACCACGCGACAAGGGGCACCTCATGAACTCGACAGCCGGTCTGACCGACGAACTCCTCCGCCCGCTGGAGGTCGACGCCTGCTGGGAGCTGCTCGCGACGACGAGCCTGGGACGCATCGCGTACGTCGACCGTCACGGCCCGATCGTCCTGCCGTTCAACTACGTGGTGCAGGACCACGCGATCTGGCTGCGCACCGCGTCGTACAGCCAGCTGGCGATCCACCTGCCCGGCGAGCTCGCGGCGCTCGAGGTCGACGACGTCGACTCGACGACGCGCGCCGGCTGGAGCGTGCTCGTGCGCGGACGGGTCGAGCACGTGGTCGAGCCCCACCCCGACCTCCCCCTGCCCTGGGCGGGGGGCGTGCGCACGATGGTCTTCTGCCTCACCCCTACGCACGTCACCGGGCGTGTGCTGCTGCCGGCCGCGGCGCAGCAGGAGTCGCGGGGAACCCAGGCCTCGGCATGACCGCGGCGTTCTGTCCGCACTGCGGCCAGCCGCGAAAGCTCGCCGGGCCCCGGTGACCAGGAGGGAGCCTCGCTACCTCGCAAAGGGTGTATTTCCTGGTATTTGATGGAATTTTGACGATCATTTGCCCCTGCATCGGCACAGTCGGGGGATGGCCAAGCACGTCATGGGGCTCTGGGGGCAGAGTGCGGGCCACGGTGGGGGGACCGCCGTGGGGGGCTCAGCCACGTCCTTGCCCTCGCTCGACCTGCCGCCCCGCTGCCTGGCCTGGGCCCTGCTGGCAGCTCCGACCGCCCTGGTGCTCACCATCGGTTACCAGACGAGCACCCGCTGGTACGGCTTCTCGACCGTCCTCCTGCTGGTTGCCGCCGTGGTGGCGGCCCTGGGGCTGTCCGCCTACGCGAGCGCCACCGGCGACGTCCTGGCCCGCTGGGTCTCGGTGGCGCTGCTCATCGCCCCCGTCGCGGTGAGCCTCGCCAACACCGCCTCCCTCCTGGACCCAGGGCTGGGCGCCTCGGGCCTGCACCGTGACGTCCTGCTGGTCAGCGCCTTCGCAGCGCTGGCCTGTCTCGCCGTCGGCGCCTCGTCGAGCACCACGATCGATCCGGTGCTGAGCGGGATCGCCGTGGCGGCGACCTGCGTCGTCGTCGCGCTCGTCGAGGCCCCGGGCACCGTTCGAGGTGAGGTCGTCGCCATCGGGCTGGTGGTGCTCGGACTCCTCACGGCCGACCGGGTGAGGCGCCGGCGCGACCTGTCGGCCGACCTCCGCGCGTTGCTGATGGTCGGCGGGCTCGTGTGGACGATCGCCGCGTCGCCCTGGCCGTGGGAGCCGCTCCCTGCCGCGGCGAGCCTGGCGGCCCTCACGATGGACCTCGCCGCCACCCTCGCGCTCGCCGTGATCGCCGTCCGTCTCATCGGTGGGGTGCAGGCCCTGCGAACGGCTCGGCAGCGCACCGCGGAGGAAGCAGCGATCAGGTGCGAGCACCAGCTGCACACGGCCGAGACCCTGCTCCACGAGCTGCGCTCGATCGCCTGTGGGCTCACCGCGGCCGACCAGATCCTGTCGGCGCCTGAGCCGCTGCCGGAGGAGATGGAGGAGCGTCTCCTCGAGATCCGCCGTGCCGAGGTGACCCGTCTCGAGCGACTGCTCACACCCGGGGGCGATTCCGTGCCGGCCCCCGCCGACATCGTGCCGGCGGTGAACAACATCGTGGACTCCCTGCGGATCCGTGGCCACCGGATCCAGGTGGTGGCCCCTGCCGAGCTGCCCTACAGCCGCACCGACGACGTCGTGTGGATCGTGCAGGCCCTCCTCGACAACGCGGCCCGCCACGGTCACGGTGCCCAGGTGTCGCTGCACCTACGACGTCTGGCCGATGCCATCACGATCACCGTGGCCGACAACGGGCCAGGGATCTCCGACGTCCTGCGCGAGCGGCTCTTCGAGTGGGGCACCAGCGGAGCAGGGTCGTCGGGCATCGGCCTCCACGACGCCTGGACCCGTGCCCGCAGCATCGGCGGGGCGTTGCGCCTCGTCGCGAGCAGCAGCCCGACGTGCTTCGAGCTGGTGGTGCCGGTCGTCGCCGAGCACCAGTCGCACCTCAGACGGGCCAACGCGCGATGACCCGGAATCTGGGGCGCAACCGAGTCGCCATCGTCGAGGACCACACCCTGTTCGCAGAGTCGCTCGACGTCGCTCTCACGCTCGAGGGCCACGACGTCCACCGCGTCGCCCTCTCCGGCAACGAGCGCACGGCCAGCTCGCTGCTGGCCACGACGCTGAGGCTGCGGGCGAGGATCGTCCTGCTCGACCTGAGCCTGGGTCAGGGCGTGAGCGGCCTGCCCCTCGTGGAGCCGCTGGTGCGCTCCGGCGCGGCGGTCGTGGTGGTCACCGGGTCGAGCGACCGGGTCCTGTGGGGCGAGGCGTTGCGGTCCGGGGCCAGCGCCGTGCTGTCGAAGGCCGAGCCCCTCAACACCATCCTGGCCGCGATCCGACACATCGGCGAGGGCCGCGCCGTGATGGACCTGGAGTCCCGACGTCGGCTGATCGGCGACTACCTGAGCGACCGGTCCGAGCTGCACGCCCTGCGTGCCAAGCTGGACGCGCTGACCCCACGCGAGCGCGAGGTGCTGGGCCACCTGATGCTCGGCCACACGGTCAGTGAGATCGCGGCCCACAGCGTGGTCTCCGAGGCCACGGTCCGCACCCAGGTGAAGTCGATCCTCGCCAAGCTGCACGTCTCCTCGCAGATCGCGGCTGTCGGGCTGGCCCACCGGGCCATGGCTCACCCCTGAGCGCCCCTGACGTCCCTCAGAAGCCGGATTCCCCAATATGCGGCATGCCTCCGGCGTCGCGCCTTCCTAGGTTGGTGTGACGGATCGCGACGCAGCGATCGCAGGACATTGGGGGATGTCGATGAAGGTGCTGATGGTCTGTTCGTCCGGAGGGCATCTCGCCCAGCTGCTGTGCCTCGAGTCCTGGTGGTCGCCAAGCTCGAGGGTGAGTCCGTCACCTGGGCTCACCACCCGACCACCCGCAACGCCAAGAACCTGCTGCGCAACACCAAGCTCGCCTGGAACCTGATGCGGCGCTTCCGGCCCGACGTCGTGGTCACCACCGGTGCCGCGGTCGCCGTGCCGTTCTTCTGGATGCACAAACTGTTCGGTGCCCGCACGATCTACCTCGAGGTCTTCGACCGCATCGACTCACGGACCCTGACCGGCCGGCTGTGCCGACCGGCCACGGACCTGTTCCTGGTGCAGTGGCCCGAGCAGCAGCCGCTCTTCCGCCACAGCGTCGTCCTCGGGAGCGTCTGGTGAGCGCGGCACCGCTCGTGGCCGTGCTGGTCGGCACCGACCACCACCCCTTCGACCGACTCCTCTCCTGGGTCTCGGACCTCGCCTCCTCGGGGTCGGTCCGCTGCTTCGTGCAGCACGGCTTCACCACCCTGCCGCCGGGCCTGGACGGACGCTCGATGCTGGACCCCGACGACCTGCACCGCCTTCTCCTCGACGCCGACGCGGTCGTCACCCACGGCGGACCGGGGATGATCATGGATGCCCGCGCCCTGGGCCACCGTCCCATCGTGGTGGCGCGCAACCCGCTGCTCGGCGAGCACGTGGACGACCACCAGCAGCGCTTCCTCCGGTTCGTGGCCCCGCGCGACCTCGTGATCGGGGTCGACACGCTCCCCGACCTCAAGCGGGCGGTGACGACCGCGGTCGCCACCGGCCATCACCTCTCGGCCTCTGCCGACGCGAGTGCGCGGGCCTCGGCCCGCTTCACCTCACTCGTGGACGATCTCGTTCACCACCCCTGAGCCGCCCTCGTGATGACGACGACCGCCCACGCTCCCGCGCTCGCCGGTCTGCACGACGGCCGGGTGCCGGAGGTCGTACGACCGGTCCGCCCCGAGCCGTCCGTGCCTGTCGAGAGGACGAGCCGACGGCGTGGCCGCTGCACACCGGGCACGCCGCTCACCGTGGGGAGCGACCTGCTGCTCGCGCTCGCCGCCTCAGCGGCCACCCTGCACGTGCAGGACGCCGTGGTCCCGACTGCGGTGGCACACCTGTTGCTCGCGCTCGCGTGGGTCGGGCTGCTGGGTGCGGGCCGGTGCTACGCCGCCGGTCCGATCTCGCGCCACACCGACGTGCTCGCCCAGGTCTGTCGGGCCGTGATCACCCTGGTCGCCCTGGTCGCACTGCTCCCCGGCCTGCTTCCCGGCGTCGTCCCGCAGGCCGAGGATCCTCGTCACCTGCTCCTGACCACGATGCTGCTGCTCGCGGGATCTCTCGGTGCCCGCCTCGTGCCGCAGGCGGTCCGACGACTCGGGCACCGTCGGGCGACCGGACGACCGACCGTCGTCGTGGGCCACGGGCGGCAGGTCACGCGCATCGTCGAGGAGCTCCGAGGCGACCCCGGCGTCGACCTCGACGTCACGGCCGTGTGCGTCCCCGCGACGTCACGACGTCAGTTCGACGTGCCGTGCGCTCGGGGTTTCGACCGCCTGGCCGCCGTGGTCGCGGCACGCGCCGCCGAGGTCGTCGTGGTGCTGCCGTGCGAGCACTTCGACGCGGCAGCGCTACGACGCATCGGGTGGCAGCTGGAGGCCACCGGAGCGCAGCTCGTCGTCGCGTCGGGCCTGGTCGACGTCCACCGCTCCCGCGCCGAGCACTGGCGCACGCGGAGCCTGCACCTCACGCACGTGCGTCCTGCCCAGCTCACCGGCGCGCGCCGCCTGCTCAAGCAGGCGTGGGAGCGGCCGGCAGCAGCCCTGGGTCTCCTGCTCCTCGCTCCCCTCCTCGGCGCGCTCGCGCTGGCAATCCGCCTGGACTCCCCCGGCCCGGCCTTTTTCCGCCAGACCCGGATCGGCAAGGACGGGCGACCCTTCGTGATGCTCAAGCTCCGGACGATGACGGCGGACGCGGAGTCCCGGGTCGAGGAGCTGACCGGCGACCGCCCCGGCTCGGACGTCATGTTCAAGATGAGTAGCGACCCCCGGGTCACGCACCTGGGCCGGTGGCTGCGGCGCTACTCGCTCGACGAGCTGCCTCAGCTGGTCAACGTCGTGCGCGGCGAGATGTCGCTGGTCGGCCCGCGGCCCCCGCTGCACAGCGAGGTCCTGGCCTACGACCGCGACGTGCTGCGCCGCCTGGTCGTCCGCCCGGGTCTCACCGGGCTGTGGCAGGTCTCCGGCCGCTCCGACCTGCCCTGGGAGGAGACGGTGCGTCTCGACCTGGGCTACGTCGACAACTGGTCGCTGGGTCTCGACGCCCAGATCATGCTGAAGACCCTGCGGGCCGTCGTCGGCCACCGCGGCGCCTACTGACACCGCTGGGACAGCCCCAGGGCTGCTAGTCACCCGCGGCGGTTCGGCGCAGAATCGCGACCGCGGCGAGCTGGGAGCGCACCTCGAGCTTCTTCAGCACCGACTTGACCTGGGTGCGCACCGTGGCCTCGGCCACCTCGTCGCGCAGGGCGATGTCGCGCACCGACAACCCGAGCGACAGCTGCTCGAGCACCTGGGCCTCGCGGGGGGTCAACCGCTCCAGCCGGCCCGCGACCTCCTCGTCCAGGCTCCGCTGACGCAGCCACTCGCGCACCATCTGGTCGCGGGTCTCCTGCGACATCAGCTCGGCCCCGGTCATCAGGCGGATCAGGCTCTCCGACAGGTCCTCCAACGAGATCGAGGACGGCAGCAGCGTGGCGCCCACCGCCACGAGGTCGCCCCAGGAGGCGTCGTCGTGGTGACTCACGACGAGCACCCAGCGCAGCGGCACGGTGCTGACGAGCATCCGGGCGTGCTCGCGGTGGCGCGGGTCCTGGAGATCTCCGAAGACGACTCCGGCGTTGGGGTGCAGGCCGGCGAGCATGCGACGAGCCGAGGCGGAGGGTCGGTGCCCGTCGGGCCACGCGAGGCTGACGACCTGGAGGCGCCGATCGTTCAGCGCCGTGCGAACGGCGTCGCCGACCAACCGCTGCTCGGCCAGGAGCACGACCCGCGGGCGCCGCACCGGAAGGCGTGCGCCCTCCGTCACCGGACGTCCTCCTCGATCCGGCCTCCGGCCCGGACGGCCTCGGGGACCATCACGTCGACGTAGACGTTGTCGATGGCTCCGTTGAACTGATCGCCGGACGAGCGCGGGATGTCCCCCCGCGCGTCGGCCTTGGCTCCCACCGACACCGGAGCGACCTCGGTGCCCTTGGCTGCTGCGAAGTCGAGCGCGCCGACGTCTCCCTGCTCGGTCCAGCGCCCGGTCTCGCTCCAGGCGCCCCCGGACCAACGGCTCATCACCAGCGCGAGCTCGGTCCCGGTCCTGCTGCAGGCCAGTCGGTACCAGTCCCCCGGCACTGCGATCGTGTCGGCGCGCACCACGACCGCACCCTCGCTCCCGGCGAACCGACAGCTCGGACGGCGATGGTCGATCTGCAGCTTGAACTGCGAGTCGTCCACGTAGAGGCCGCGCTGGACGACGTTGTCGCCGTTGTCGCTCGCTCCCTCACTGGCCGCGTCGAGGAGGATGTCGGCGCCGAACACGAAGTCGTGGTCGGCGGGGGCGAACGGGTCGGGGTCGCCGGGCGCGAGGACGGGGCGCACCAGCAGGGCGGCCTGCGACGCCTCCGGGCGGTCGAGGCGCACCCCCGGGAACCGGACGGCGACACCGTCCAGGCCGACCGCTGCGACCAGGCGGCCGCCGGCGCGCGTGCTCACGGTGATCGAGGTGGCCGCACTTCCGCGGTTCGACGTGTCCGGCACCACCGACCCCGGCCCGGCGGTGTCCTCGAACGTGAGTGCCAGCTCGGCACCCGCCGGCCACGAGGCAGAGTAGTCAGGCGGCGACTCCCGGGCTTCAGGCGCCACGGCAGTGCTCGTGCAGCCACTCAGCGCCAGGCCGGTGACGACCGGGACGGCGAGCGCAGCCACGAGCTGCCTCTCGAACCGCCGGCCGGTGGTCATCCCGGGCTGATCGCTGTCGCGAACATGACGGTCCGGCTGACCGCTGTGCCGCTCGTCGCCTCGGCGCCCGCGACCTGGCCCGGTGCCACCGGGCCGATGTCGGCCACCAGGGACGTCAGGCGACCGCCACCGAAACCGGCGTCGGTGGTGCGGACCGTGGAGGACGCCGGCGCCGTCAGGCTGTGGGCCGTCGACGACTTGGTGACCCAGGAGGTCACCACCCAGGCCCCGGAGGACGCCACGGTGAGGTCGGGCGCCGTGTGGGACGTTCCAGACGTGCTGTCGAGGGCGCCGGCGTGCGCCGCCACGGTCGTCGAGCCGGAACTCGAGCGGTAGGCAGAGAGGGAGAGGACCCCCTTGGCGTAGTCGGACACGTCGACGGTGACCGTCGTGCCGGCGTCCCCCGGTGCCGCCACGCGCGTCCAGCTCGCGGCGGTGACCCCACGGCCGTCCACCGTGTCGAGCGCGGACCAGCCCGGGGGCCCCGTGTGGGTCACGTTGGCGTTGTTGAGCGTCACGTGGAGGACCAGCCGGTCACCGGGCTGCACGGCTGCCGGGAGGTCGACGTCGTGCGAGTTGCTGTTGGCGCCCGACGACGTGCTGGCCACGTGCGCCAGGGTCTCCCCGGCGGCCGACACGGTCACGGGCTCGGTGGTCGAGCTCGTCGCGCCACCGGACGTCGTCACCGTCAGGGTCACCGGGAAGGTGCCGGCCCCCGCGTAGGTGTGCTCCACGGTCGCACCGCTGTCGCCCGCGCCGTCGCCGAAGGCCCAGTCGTAGGACGAGATGGTCGTCCCCTGGACCTGCGACGACGTCCCGTCGAAGGCGCAGGTCAGGCCGACGCAGGAGTGGGTGAAGGCGGCGTCGACGTCGACGGCCGCGCCCTCCGGCCCCTGGTAGATGAAGGACGTGCGCGCCGACCAGTCGGCGCTGTCGGTCCCCGGTCCCGACACGACGCTCGCGGTGCCGGCGACGGGCTCGGCCGCCTGGTCGGTCTGACGCCAGTCCATGCGGTGCAGGGTGCCGTCGCTCTCGCCCCAGAACAGGTGGTCGGCGGTGACGAACATGCCGCGGACCGCCTCGAAGTCGCTCCCGGCCACCGGGCCGGAGGCCACCAGACGCTTGGCCCCGACCACGCCGCTCTCCGGCGTGAAGTAGCGGTAGTAGAGCTGGTCGGAGCCGACCAGGGTGAAGTAGATGCGGCCGCCGTCGAAGAACATGCCGGTCGCGCTGCGGATGTCACCCGCCCAGGCGGCCAGCGGCACGAGCTGGTCGGCGGCGTCGACGGACCGGACGGGTCCGTAGGCGGTGCCGTCGAAGCTGCGCACCGAGAACGAGCCGTCGGCGAGGGCGGTGTAGAGGTCGCCGTTCACCATGAACGCCCCTCGTACGCCGCCCCACTCGATGCCGCCGGCGGGGGCCACGGTGGTCGGCCCGGCCCCGGCTCCGCCGGCGCCCAGGCTCCGCCGACGCAGGTCGTCGTTGTCGGTGGGCGGAGCGACATCGGTCCGGCGCACCTCGATGCCGTTGAGGAGGGGGTTCTCGACGATGTGGCCGAGGACCACGTCGATGCTGCCGTCGCTGGTCACCTCATAGGACCGCATCGTGCCCACGTTGTGCCCGACGGCCGCGACGATGTCGAAGTCGGAGAGCACGCGCACCCCCTCGAGGTCGACGTCGAAGCGACGCTGGCCGACGTTCTGCGTGCAGCCGCAGCGGTTGGCGAAGAAGAGCCGCACCTCCACCGGCGTGCCCGCGTCGACCGGGAACGCCCACTGCTGCTCGGGAGCACTGGAGGGGTCCCACAGCTCGCTGTCGAAGAGCTCGCGAGGAGTCCCGGCGGGCACCGTCGCGTCGACGCTCGGGACCGGCGACCACGTCGCGCGGTTGCTCCCGGGCAAGTGGTGGGCCGACGGCTCGGCGTTGCTGTCCGGTGCCCAGTCGATCCCGCTACCGGCACCGAGCGCACCGCCGCCGGCGTTGACCCGGTAGAGCACAGCCGGGTCGGAGGCGGCTCCGATGGTGCCGCCGCTGTAGACGTCGGACGGCAGGCTCGGCGGGGCGACCGCGTCGAAGGTCGAGCCCTGCGGGTTGAACCGCGCTACCCGGCTCTTGAGCTGCCAGTCGCCGATGCGGTCGGTGTCGGACACCACCCAGAGGCCCTGCTCGGTGTGAAGGAAGTCGAAGACCCCGACACCCTTCGCACGGCCCGGGTTCCAGGAGAACGGCAGTCCGTTGACCGGGTCCAGCGCGGCGATGCCCTCGCGGGAGACCGCGCCCGGGCCCTCCCGGTCACCGGCGAACGGGTTGTTCCACCAGCGGTGGTGACCGCCGACGTAGACGGCGTCGGACGTGATCTCCACGCCGTAGGTGGTGTCACCACCCGAGTAGTCGACCCAGGACGGCCGCACGTCGTCGCCCTGCGTGGTGAGCTCGAAGCGGGCCACGGTGTCGCAGGCTGCTTCCGACCCGCGGTAGGCGCCCGTGGTGGTCACGGCGAACCAGCGGCCGTCCGGGGAGATGTCGACATCACGCATGTAGGAGTCGAACACCGACGCGCACGGCGAGGTGTAGAACGACGTCCGGAACCCGCTGGGCGCCGCATTCGGACCGGTCAGGTCGAGCACGAAGAGCTGGTGGTTGGTCACGCCCTCCAAGGTGTCGAAGTTGCCGACCGCCACCAGCCGAGAGCCGTCCGGGGTGATGTCCATCTTCATCACCTGGGTGGCGCCCTCGTTGTGGTAGCCGTCGACCACCAGCGACATGTAGGGCGTCACCGCGCCTGTGGTCGGGTTGAGCGCGACCAGGGCCTTCTGACCCACCCCGCCGACGTGGGTGAAGGCACCACCGACCCACAGCCGACCCGCACTGAGGGCGAGGTCCCTGACCTCTCCCGTCACGCCTCCGGCGTTGAAGGCCGACACCAGGCTCCCGTCGGAGACGTTCACCTGTGCCACGCGTTGCCGTGCCGCGCCGGAGATCGAGGTGAATCCCCCGCCGACGTAGACCGAGGTGCCGTCCGCGGCCGGCAGCACCACGCGCACCCGGTTGTTGGGGTCGGGGTCGAAGGTGGTGCTGATCCGGCCGGTCGTCGCGTTGAAGGCGACCAGGCCGTTGCGCGTCAGCTCGTTGGACTCCCCGTCGTTGCGCACGCGCGAGAAGGTGCCGCCGAGCACGATCATGTCGCCGACCTGGACGACGGAGTAGACCCGCCCGTCGAGCACGTGCGGGGTGTTGGGCGCCGCGACGTCGGACACCAGCTGCCCTGCGGGCACATGGGTCTCGGCTGCGGACGCAGTCGGCACCAGGAGTGGGACGACGGCGGTGCCGCCGAGCACGAACCCGGTCAGGACGGTCAGGACGATGAGTGGGGCGGAGAAGATCCTGCCCAGTTGTACGCGCATGCGATTACCACCAGAACGGCTCGGAGTGATGCCTTGCGGCGCTATGCGCTGGACACTAAGGACGGTCTCGGGCCCCACCGGTCGATGAGGCGGTAGATCCCCGATTTAGGTGACGTCCGCGGCACCCGCAACGCGTTGTCTGAGGGTCATGACCCTGGTGACGGAGCGGCAGCGTGCCCCACAGCGCCTGCCCGGACCGTGGCCCCTCGTCGTGCTGGTCGTCGGCTACCCGGTGTGGTGGCTGCTGGGCATCGCCTCCTTCCTCCCGATCCTGCTCGCCGTGCCGATGGCCCACCAGCTGCTCCGACAGCGCCACGTCGTACGGCCACCGGCCCTGGGCTGGTGGCTGCTCTTCGTGCTGTGGGTCGTGCTCGGGCTGCCGCTCCTGTGGATCGACGCCCCCGGTGCCGCCGACGGCGGCGGGGCCTCTCGGATCATGGTGTTCGGCTTCCGGCTCGCCTGGTACGTCGCCTGCGCGGTGGTGCTGGTCTGGGTCACCAACCTGAGCCCGCGGGTCTCGACGGGTGCGGTCCATCGCTTGCTGGCCACGTTGTTCGCGGTGTGTGTCGCCGGCGGTCTGCTGGGTCTCCTCGCCCCGACGTTCGAGAGTCGCTCACTGGTCGAGGTGCTGCTGCCGGGCAACCTCGCGGGCAACGAGTTCGTCTCCTCGCTGGTGCACCCGCAGGCCGCCGACGTGCAGTCGGTCCTCGGCCGACCCGAGACCCGCCCCAAGGCGCCGTTCCCGTTCACCAACACCTGGGGCAGCTGCTTGTCGCTGTCGCTGGTCTTCTTCGTCGCCGCCCTGAGTCGTGCCCGACCGGGGCTCCGACTCCTCGGCGTGGGTCTGCTGGTCGTCGCGGTCGTGCCCGTCGTCTACTCGCTCAACCGGGGCCTGTGGGCCTCCATCGGACTCGGCGCCGTCGGCCTGGTGGTGCTCGCCGTACGACGCGGCAGCCGGCGAGCACTCGCGGCTCTCGTCGTCGCCGGCGTCATCGCGGCACTCCTCCTTCTCGCCAGTCCCCTCGGTGGCCTGCTCCAGGACCGTCTCGACCACCAGCACAGCAACGACCGACGAGGCCAGCTGTTGAGCACGACGGTCGACTCGGTCACGCACGGCTCCCCCGTGCTCGGCTTCGGGACCACCAGGGACGTCGAGGGCAGCTTTGCCTCCATCACCGGCGGGGCCACTCCCGACTGCCCGGCGTGCGGGGTCCCGCCGCTCGGCACCCAGGGCCAGCTGTGGCTGGTCGTCTTCAGCCAGGGCTGGGTGGGGCTGACGCTGTTCCTCGGCTTCCTGCTGCGGAGCCTGGCCAGGTCGTGGCGGTGCCGGAGTCCGGCAGAGACGACGAGCACGTTCGTGGTCGCCTTCTTCGTCCTCCAGCTGCCGATCTACGACACGCTCGGGCTCCCGCTCTACCTGGTGATGATCGCGATCGGGCTCGTCGCCCGCGATCAGGCCGAGTCGACCCGGCCGGTCCGTAGGCGCCCGGTGCGGGCCTCCGTCCTGGCAGCGACGCTGACCCTCCCACTCCTCGGCGGCACCGGAGCCGGGCTGCTCGTCGCGCGGGCCCAGGGCGAGACCGACCACGCCGGCAAGGTCTCGATCCTGATCACCCCTGCCCCGGTCTACCTCGCCGGAGGTTCCTCCCTCGACCGCGAGCGCCTGGCCACGGCCGGGCAGGCACGCGAGGTGACCATCGACACCGAGGCCGCCCTGCTGACGTCGCAGGGGGCGCTGGCCCAGGCCTCCGCCGAGACCGGCCTGAGCATCGACGAGCTGCGGACCGGCATCGAGATCACCGCGCCACCGAAGTCCCAGGTGCTCGACCTCCGGGTCCGATCGACCACCTCGACCGACGCCGACGCCGCCACGCTCGCGGTCGCCGAGGCCTACCTGCGTTCACGTCGCGACTACCTCGAGGATCGTCGCCTCCAGAGCCTCGACGGGCTACGCCGACTGATCCGCGACCTCGGCCCGGGCTCCTACTCCGTGACCGAGGTCCGCAAGTCGCTGGCCGCCGACATCACGCGCCTGCAGGTCTCCCGCCCTGAGATCGGCCAGGTCATCCGCCGGACGCCGGCCGAGCGGCTGCCGTCTGCGCCCGTCGTCCCGGTCGAGTCCGGCGCCGCGCTGGGTCTCCTGCTCGCCCTCCTCCTGCACCACCGGCTCACTCACCCCACCCGGCACCACCTCCGACCGTCCAGACCACCCGTCCAGCACTCAGGGAGATCCTCATGACCAGTCAGCCCGCCGTCGACGTCGTGATCGCCACGCACAACCGGCCCGAGCTGGTGCGCGAGGCGATCGACGCCGTCGACGCCCAGACCCACCGGGGCCAGATCACCTGC
>NZ_JAXMNS010000031.1:0-14939 GCF_034670285.1 Nocardioides sp.
CGCCGGAGGTGTAGGACTGCCCCGTCATCCGGGCCTCGAACTCCGCCGACCGGTCGCCGGCGAAGACGAGGTGGGAGTGGCTGTCGACGAAGCCCGGGATCACCGCCCGCCCCTCGACGTCGACGCCCCGGTCGGTCGACGGGGCCTGGTCGCTGGCGCCGACCCAGGCGACCTGGCCGTCGTCGATCACCAGGGCTGCGTCGTGGAGCACGCCTGCCTCGCCGTGGGTCACGAGCTCACCGATGTGGTCGACCAGGGTGCTGCCTGCCGGTGCGTTCATGCCCAGACCTCCTCGATCGCTGCGTCCAGCTCGCGCCCCACCTCAGCACGCTCGCCGGGTCGGACGACGATGCGGCCGTCGACCATCACCTGGTGCACGTCCTCGGCGACGGCCGCGAAGACCACCGTGTGCTCGTCGCCACCGGTGCCGGCCGTGCGCGGGCTGGTGTGGTCGAGCGTGACCAGGTCGGCGCGCTGGCCGACCGCGATGCGACCGGCGTCGGACCAGCCCAGGCTGTGGTGCCCCGTCGCCGTGGCGGCCTCGACGAGCTCGGCCGCCGACCAGTGGCCTCGCTGCTCCCGCGCCAGCCGCTCGTCCAGCTCGACGGCCCGCATCTCCTCGAAGAGGTCGATGACCGCATGGCTGTCGCTGCCCAGGGTCAGCCGGGCGCCGGCCGCGTGGAGCTGTCGGCTCGGGCCGATGCCGTCACCGAGGTCGCGCTCGGTGGTCGGGCAGAACCCCGCGAAGACGCGCGCGCTCCCGAGGAGACCGATGTCGGACTCGCTGAGGTGCGTGGCGTGCACCACGGTGGTGCGCTCCCCGAGCACGCCCGCGTCGGCCAGGACCTCGGTCGGGGTCCGGCCGTACGCCGCCAGGCACTGCTCGTTCTCGAGGCGCTGCTCGGAGAGGTGCACGTGCAGCGGGCGCGTGGGGTCGGTCCCGAACGGCACGAGCGCCTCGCGGGGCACGGCTCGCACGGAGTGGAAGGCCTGGCCGATCAGCACCCCCTCCTGCAGCTCGGAGTCGTCCAGCAGGCTCAGCCGCTCGCGCCAGGCCGCGCTGTCGCCGTCCGAGAACCGTCGCTGCACGCCCTCGGGCGGTCGGCCGATCGCCGAGGTGAGGTAGCAGGTGTCGAGCAGGGTGATCCGGATCCCGGCCTCGCGCGCCGCAGCGATGACGGCCCGACCCATGGCGTTGGGGTCGTCGTAGCGAGCGCCGTCGCGAGCGTGGTGGAGGTAGTGGAACTCCCCCACGCTGGTGATGCCGGCCGCGACCATCTCGCGGAAGACCGCACGGGCCAGGCGGTGGTAGGTGTCGGGGTCGAGACGCTCGGCGAGGGCGTACATCTGCTCGCGCCAGGTCCAGAAGGTCCCGCGCTCGCGCTGGGTGCGCCCGCGCAGCGCACGGTGGAAGGCATGGCTGTGGCAGTTGGCGAGACCGGGGATCGTCAGCCCGGGCACGCGAACGACGTCGTCAGGTGTGTCGTGCTCGTCGGGCTCCGTCAGGACCTCGGTGAAGCGTCCGTCGCGCACGCCGACCCGTACGTCGGCGGCCACGCCGTCCGGCAGCAGTGCGCGCTCGAGCAGGTAGGTCGTGCCGCTCATGCCGACAGCTCCTCGAGGGTGTCGGCGAGGGCGACGACGCCGGCGAGGCAGTCGTCGGTCTCGGCGTGCTCGGCCGGGGAGTGCGAGACCCCGGTGGGGTTGCGCACGAAGAGCATCGCCGTGGGGATCCCCGCAGCCGAGAGGACGCCGGCGTCGTGCCCGGCCTGGGTGGGGATGATCGGCCACCCGCGCGGGGCAGCGATGCGGGCGGCCAGGTCGCCGGCGAACGCCACGGCGCGTGACACCGACTCGGCCGTCATGCTCACCGCCGTGCCGTCGGAGGCCGCGCTCTGCTGGGCCTGGTCGAGGATGGCGGCGACGAGCTCGTCGAGCGACTCGTCGGTGGCGCCCCGCGCGTCGAGCCACGCGGTCACCCGCGAGGGGATCGCGTTGGTGCCGTTGGGCTCGACGGCAAGCCGGCCGAACGTCGCCCGCTCCTCGGCGAGCCGTGCCTTCTGGCTCGCGGCCAGGGCGGTCGCCGCGTAGGTGAGCATCGGGTCGCGACGGTCCTCCATCCGCGTGGCGCCGGCGTGGTTGGCCTCGCCGGTGAAGTCGAACCGGTAGCGCCCGTGCGGCCAGATCTCGCTCGCCGCGGCCACGGCCTGGTCGCGGTGCACGAGGTCGCGGCCCTGCTCGACGTGCAGCTCGACGAAGCAGCCGACGTCGGCGAGCAGGGTGGAGCCCTGCGTCGGGTCGAGCGACGCCTGCGCCCACGCGTCGCCGAGGCGTACGCCGTCCCGGTCGGTCAAGGCCTCGGCCTCGGCGGGAGTCAGCGTGCCGACGGCCAGTGCGGATCCCAGGCAGGCCCGGCCGAAGCGGGAGCCCTCCTCCTCGACGAATGCGGCGATCCCGATGGGCTTGCTCGGCACGAAGCCCCGCTCGCGCAGCAGGTCGACCGCGGCGAACGCCGAGACCACCCCGAGCGGGCCGTCGAAGGCGCCGCCGTCGAGGACCGAGTCGAGGTGCGAACCGGTGAGCACGCCGTCCGGGCAGCTCCCCCGCTCCCCCCACTCCCTCCACTCCCCCCACCAGGCCACGGTGTTGCCGAAGCCATCGCTTCGTAGCTCCAAGCCGCGCGCCAGGGCCTCCTCGGCGAACCAGGCCGCGCACTCGCGCTCGGCGGCACCGAACGGCTGGCGGAAGTAGCCGCCGGAGCGGGCCGAGCGTCCGACGTCGCGCAACGACGTCCACATCTCCTCGAAGCTCATCGGTCGGCCGTCAGCCCTCGCTCATCGGGATCCGGACGCCGCGCTCGGCGGCCACCTCGTCGGCGCGCTCGTAGCCGGCGTCGACGTGGCGGATCACGCCCATCGCCGGGTCGTTGGTGAGCACCCGCTCGATCTTCTGCGCCGCGAGGTCGGTGCCGTCGGCGACGCAGACCTGCCCGGCGTGGATCGAGCGGCCGATGCCGACGCCGCCGCCGTGGTGGATCGAGACCCAGGTGGCGCCGGAGGCGGTGTTGACCAGGGCGTTGAGCAGGGCCCAGTCGGCGATCGCGTCGGAGCCGTCGAGCATCGCCTCGGTCTCGCGGTAGGGCGAGGCCACCGAGCCGCAGTCGAGGTGGTCGCGACCGATCACGACCGGCGCCTTGAGCTCACCGGAGGCGACCATCTCGTTGAACTTCAGTCCGGCGAGGTGGCGCTCGCCGTACCCGAGCCAGCAGATGCGGGCGGGCAGGCCCTGGAAGGCCACGCGCTCGCCGGCCATGGTGATCCACTTGTGGAGCCGCTCATTGTCGGGGAACAGCTCGAGGATCGCCTTGTCGGTGGCGGCGATGTCGGCGGGGTCGCCCGAGAGCGCGGCCCAGCGGAAGGGGCCCTTGCCCTCGCAGAAGAGCGGGCGGATGTAGGCGGGCACGAAGCCGGGGAACTCGAACGCACGGTCGTAGCCGCCCTTGCGGGCCTCGTCGCGGATCGAGTTGCCGTAGTCGAAGACCTCGGCGCCGGCGTCCTGCAGCTCGACCATCGCCCGCACGTGGGCGGCCATGGAGGCCTGGGCGGCCTTGGTGAAGGCGACCGGGTCGGCCTCGCGCTGGGCCTGCCACTCCTCGAAGGGCACGCCGACCGGCAGGTAGTAGAGCGGGTCGTGGGCCGAGGTCTGGTCGGTGACGATGTCGACGGGCGCCTGCTGCTCCAGCAGGGTCGGCAGCATCTCGGCGGCGTTGCCGAGCACCCCGATCGAGAGCGGACGGCGGGCGTCGCGGGCCTCGACGGCCAGCTCGAGCGCGTGGTCGAGGGAGTCGGCCTGCACGTCGAGGAAGCGGTGCTCGATGCGGCGGGTGATGCGCGACTGGTCGCACTCGATGCAGATCGCGACCCCGTCGTTCATCGTGACGGCCAGGGG
Source organism: Nocardioides sp. (assembly GCF_034670285.1). Classification (GTDB taxonomy): domain Bacteria; phylum Actinomycetota; class Actinomycetes; order Propionibacteriales; family Nocardioidaceae; genus Nocardioides. The sequence goes on from NZ_JAXMNS010000031.1 coordinate 3,949, forward strand.
CTGCGCGCCACCCATGCCGCCGAGGCCGGCGGTGAGGGTGATGGTGCCGGCCAGGGTGCCGCCGAAGCGCTTGTCGGCCACGGCCGCGAAGGTCTCGAAGGTGCCTTGGAGGATGCCCTGGGTGCCGATGTAGATCCACGACCCGGCGGTCATCTGGCCGTACATCGTCAGGCCGAGGTCCTCGAGGCGGCGGAACTCCTCCCAGTTGGCCCAGTCGCCGACCAGGTTGGAGTTGGCGATGAGCACGCGGGGCGCCCACTCGTGGGTGCGCATCACGCCGACCGGCTTGCCCGACTGCACGAGCATCGTCTCGTCGTCCGCAAGCGTCTCGAGCGTGCGCACCAGGGCGTCGTACGCCTCCCAGCTGCGCGCGGCCTTGCCCGTGCCGCCGTACACGACGAGCTCGGCGGGGTTCTCGGCGTTGGCGGGGTCGAGGTTGTTCATGAGCATCCGCAGCGGCGCCTCGGTCTGCCAGGAGCGGGCGGTGAGCGTGGTGCCGGTGGCGGCATGGATGGGCAGGCGCGGGTTGGTCTGGCTGTTGGTGGTCATCGCAGGTCTCCGATCACTTCGTGGACGGCGTGCAGGACGGCTCCGGAACGCACCAGCTCGACGGCGGTCTCGATCTCGGGTGAGAGGTGGCGGTCGGGCCCGGGGCCCTCGATGCCCGCCTCGCGCAGGAGGCGGACGACGGCCGCGGTGGCCTCGGACGGCTGGAGAGGGGCGCGCTGGTCGAGGGCTCTCGCTGCGGTGAGCACCTCGATGGCGACGACGCGGGTCAGGCCGTCGACAGAGCGACGCAGCTTGCGGGCGGCCGACCAACCCATCGACACGTGGTCCTCCTGCATCGCCGAGGAGGGGATGGAGTCGACCGATGCGGGAGCCGCGAGCCGCTTGAGCTCGGAGACGATCGCGGCCTGGGTGTACTGGGCGATCATCATCCCGCTGTCGACGCCGGGGTCGTGGGCGAGGAACGGCGGCAGCCCGTTGCTGCGGGACTTGTCGAGGAAGCGGTCGGTGCGGCGCTCGCTGATCGAGGCGACGTCGGCGGCCACGATCGCCAGGAAGTCCAGGACGTAGGCGACCGGGGCACCATGGAAGTTGCCGTTGGACTCGACGCGGGCGTCCTGTCCGTCGCCGGCCGGGACCACGACGGGGTTGTCGACAGCGCTGGCGAGCTCGCGGCCGGCCACCTGGGCGGCGTACTCGACCGTGTCGCGGGCCGCGCCCTGCACCTGCGGCGAGCAACGGAGCGAGTAGGCATCTTGCACGCGGGTGCAGTCGGCCGTCTGGTGCGAGGCGATGACGCCGGAGCCGGCCAGGATCGCCACGAGGTTGGCCGCCGAGAGCGCCTGGCCGGGGTGCGGGCGGATCGCCTGGAGCTCGGGGGCGAACACGCGGTCGGTGCCGAGCTGGCCCTCGACCGACATGGCAGCGGAGATGTCGGCGGTGCGGAGCAGCAGGCGGAGGTCCTCGATGGCGAGCACGAGCATGCCGAGCATCCCGTCGGTGCCGTTGATGAGCGCCAGGCCCTCCTTGGCGCCGAGCTCGACCGGGGTCAGACCTGCGGCGGCGAGGGCGTCGGCGGCCGACATCAGGGTGCCGGTCGCGTCGCGGACCTCGCCCTCGCCGATCAGGGCCAGCGCACAGTGCGAGAGCGGCGCGAGGTCGCCGGAGCAGCCGAGCGAGCCGTACTCACGCACCACCGGGGTGATGCCGTGACTGAGCAGGCCGGCGAGCAGCTGGGCGGTGGCCGGCCGGATGCCGGTGTGGCCGGTGGCCAGGGTCGAGAGACGTAGCAGCATCAGGGCCCGCACGACCTCGCGCTCGACCTCGGGGCCCGAGCCGGCGGCGTGCGAGCGCACGAGTGAGCGCTGCAGCTGGGCCCGCAGGTCGGTGGGGATGTGGCGGGTGGCCAGGGCGCCGAAGCCGGTGGAGATCCCGTAGACCGGGACCGGTGCTGCGGCGAGCTCTTCGACGACCGCGCGCGAGGCCGCGAGCGCAGCGAGCGCCGCGTCGTCGAGGTGCACCGGGGCACCGTGGCGAGCCACGCGCACGACGTCGTCGAAGGACACCGGTCCGGTGCTGAGCGACACGGCGGGCTCGTCTGAGTTCATGTCTCGAGTCAACGCCTGACCGAGCCCCGCCGCCAGAGCCGCGCACGTCGTACCGTCTCGGATACGAGACTGAGCGGCGTACGGTGGCCGGGTGTCCCAGACCCCCTCAGCCACCCGCGCGCTGCGCATCCTGCGCTTTCTTGCCGCGCAGCCGCACCCGGTGCCGCTGGGCGTGATCACCCGCGAGCTGGACCTGCCGCGCAGCACCGGCTACCACCTCCTCAACGCGATGATCGAGGAGGGCTTCGTGGTGCACCTGGCCGACGAGGGCAGGTACGGCCTGGGGGTCGCCGCGTTCGAGGTGGGCGGCGGCTACGCCCGCCAGGAGCCACTGCAACGGATCACCCGGCGCCACGTCGCTGCGCTGGCCGACCGCACGGGCGCCTCGGCTCACCTCGCGGTGCCGCACGGTCGTGACGTCCTGTACGTCGTCCAGGAGCGCGCGCCTGGCCGACCTCCACTGGTGACCGAGGTCGGCGTCCGACTGCCCGCGCACCTCACGGCCACCGGGCGCGCGATCCTGGCGGCCCTGCCGGCCAACCAGGTGCGTGCGCTGTATCCCGACCGCTCGGTCTTCGTCGAGCGACGCGGGAGCGGGCCGACGTCCCCCTCGATGCTGCGCGACCTCCTGCGCGAGGTCCGGCGGCGCGGCTACGCAGTGGAGGACGAGGACGTCACCGAGGGTCTGGCCAGCGTGGCCGCACCGGTGCTGGACCACAACGAGCACCCGGTCGCCGGGATCGCGGTGACGTTCGACCGCGACCTGGCCCCCGCGCCGTTCGTGGAGGCCGTGCTCGAGACGGCACGGACCGTGAGCAGACGACTCGCCGGTCGCTGACCGCGGGGCCTCCGCTCAGAGGGCGCCGTCGTACGCCGCCAGGAAGGCGCCGACCGCACGTCGTACGTGAAGCTCCTGCTCGGCGGGCGACGGCGCTACGTCGTCTCCGAGATACATCGCGGCATTGGTCGGCGCTCCCATGACCAGCCAGTTGAGCTGCTCGGCCGCGACCGCCGGGTTCGGCACCTGCACCCATCCGCGCGCGTCGAGCTCGCCCAGCAGCGCCTCGAGGGCGGCCACGGCGCGACGCGGTCCCTGGTCGTACACGGCGCGGGCAAGGTCGGGGAACCGCGGCACCTCGCTGATCACGAGCCGGCGCAGGCGCAACAGGCGCGGGGTCATCACCACCGCCAGCTGGTGACCGAGGAGCTCTTCCAGCGCCTCACGGACATGCTCCCTCGATGCCGGGACCGCGGACCCCGCTGACACCTCGTCTCCGGCACCCTTGGTCATCGCCGTGACGAGCTCGACGAAGAGCTGGTCCTTCGTGCCGAAGTGCGTGTAGACGGTCTGCTTCGACACCTGCGCCATGTCGGCGATCTCGTCCATTGTGACGCTGTCGTAGCGCGCGGCGAGGAACGCCTGCTCGGCAGCAGCCAGAATCGCGTGTCGCTTGGCCAACGACGAAGGACGCAGCGTGGCCGCCTCTTGACTCTTCACACCCGTGAGTCTACTTTCCCAACATCACACTGACCAGTCTTGAAAGTCACGAGGTCCCCGCATGGTTCGATCACCCGGCTTCCAGACCACCACCTCGAGCGACGGCACCCGCATCGCCTACGAGGTGCGCGGCGACGGCCCGCCGGTGGTCCACGTGACCGGCGCGATCTGCCATCGCACGTTCGGACCGGTCCGATCCGGAGCGAAGGTCCTCGCCCAGGCCTTCACCGTCGCGACGTACGACCGGCGCGGCCGCGGTGACTCCGGCGACTCGCCCTCATGGTCATTGGAGCGCGAGGTCGACGACATCTCGGCAGTCATCGCCGAGCTCGGCGGCACGGCCCTGCTCTATGGCCACTCATCTGGGGCCGTGCTCGCGCTGCACGCGGCGCACCGCCTGAGCCATCAGGTGGAGCGGGTGGTGCTGTATGACGCGTCGTGGGCCGCCGACGAGGCCGACGCTGCGACCTACGCGGACCTGCGAGGTGAAGTGGGCGATCTGCTGGACCGAGACCGGCCCGCTCGCGCCCTCAAGCGCTTCCTCGCCGGGATCGGCATGCCTCGGGTCTTCGTGGCGGTGCTGCCGGCACTGCCCGGCTGGCGTCGGATGCGAGCCCTGGCGCCGACGTTGCGCTACGACATGGACCTGACCGCCCAGCCGCCGCCGCTCGAGGTGGCTTCCCAGGTGTCCGTCCCCGTGCACGTCATCGTCGGCGAGAAGAGCCCCGACGAGCTCCACCGCGTGGCGAGCACCCTGGCCGCCGCGATCCCGGGAGCCACCCACGAAGTACTGGCCGGACAAGACCACATGGTCTCGGAGAAGGCGCTGCTCCCAAGCCTGGTCCGCGCACTCTGTCCTGACAGCCGGACTCACTGAGGTCACGCGCCCTGGACTCAACGAAGTAAGGCTGTCAGTTCCGATGAGCGCCGCCCCGACCGCGGGATGTCCGGTCGAGTCAGTTCCAGTCAGCGACACCGGGCGCCGGTGCGAACCCATCCGAAAGACCGGTCACGTCGCGGAAACGCGCGACCTCTGCCTGGGGGTATTTCGAGACCCGGACACTGACGAGACTTGTCGAATCCTCCAGGTCGCCTAACGACCTGCTCGCGGGCCGTACCCCGAAGAGCTCCAAGCGAGTCAACTTGGGAAGCATGACGAGCGGTCGCAGCGAGTCCACTTCGGTGACCTTGCCCGACGAGTCCCAACTCGGCAGTGTCGAGAGTCGGAGCGTGCGGAGATTCGTCAACCGCGCCAGCGGGGCCAAATCGGTCACACCCGGCAGGTGCAGAAGGCTCAGGTACTCCAGGTCGTCCAAGGAAGCGACGGGTTCGAGGTCGGCGTCAGGGTAGGTAGCGACTACGAGGGTCTTCAGGTGTTGGTACTGCATCACCAGCGCGAGTGACTCGTAGTTGCAGTGCCACACCCGAAGCGCCGTGACGTCGGCAGCATCCGGATCGGTCGGCATGGTCTTGGTTTTGTCACGCATGAGGTCCCGGAACACGCCCTCAGCGTAGTGATCCCTTCCGCCCGGCCATCGGCACGATCGGGCGTTACGGACGTCCCCAGCCACTAGTGAGGTTGGTGGTGCCGGTGGGCGTGCGGAGGTAGCCGAGGCCATGGGGGTCGGTCCACAGGTAGGTGCCTGGGTCGGTCACCGGGTCGAGTGGCCGGTAGGTCCAGCCGGCGTGGGTCTTGAGTCGGTGGTGATGTCGACACAACGGGGCCAGATTCTGTGGGGTTGTCGCGCCTCCCACCGCGTAGGCGATGGTGTGGTCGATGTCTGCCCTGGCGGAGGGCTTGGTGCAGAACGGGAAGACGCACTGAGGGTGGATCAGCGTCACGGCCTCGCGCATCCGGTCGGGGATCTCGTAGGCCTCGACATGGGTGGCGACCTGGTCGTTGAGGTCGATCACGGGCTTCACCGTCACCGCGGTGTCGGTGCGTGAGCACCACTCACGGATCTGCTCGGCGAACATCGGCTCGCCGGTGGTGGCGTTGCGTCCGATGACCTCACGCCCGGCCAGGGCGGCCTCGGCGAGGTGGAGGTAGAGCACGACCTGCTTACGCGCCGGCGCCGGCGCCTGCTCCCCAGCAAGCATCGCCAACGCCTGGGCAGGGTCGGCCAGCACGCCCAACGCCATCGAGCGGCGTACGTCGAGGGACTCGGTGCAGCCGCTCTCCTTCAGCGCTGCGGCGAGCGCGGCCAGGGTCTGGTCGAGGTCGTGGAGGTCTTTCCAGTCACCACGCGCGGCGAGGTCGGCGATCCCGTTGTGGTTGATCGAGGCCTCCATCACGCGGGCGTAGCGGGCGTCAAGCTGCTCGAGCTGCTCGATCTCCCTCTCCTCGGCATGCAGGCGCAGCATCGCTTCGTCCAGGAACCGGGCCAACGTGATCGGCCCGACCGTGCCCGCGATCGGGGCGATCCGGGCATCGAGGTCGGCCACGACATCAGCGTGGGCTCCCAGCACGGTCTGCGCGATCCGACGGGCACGCCAGGCCTGGACCTCCCCGGCGCGGACCCGCGACCACACCAGCGGGAGGCGGTGCTTGAGGATCAGGGCGTCACGGATCAACGACTTTCCACCGGTCGTGGACGTCTTGTTCGCGGCCGCGAACGCCGCCGGCGCGTCCCAGGCGATCCCCGGGATGCCGCACCACTCCATCACCTCGACGTCGTCCGCGCCGGCGACGGTGGCGTCATAGGGCCCCACCGCACCCGGCAACGGCCCGCGCACCCGCCAGGGCCGTTCGACGCCGTGCTCGTCGAGGTCAGGATGAGCATGCGCCCACTCCACCGCCAGCTCGAGGATCTCGACCTCAGCCGCATCCGCCACCTCCCGCGCCTGACCCAGACGCCCCAACAACGCAGCCGGCGTCGGCGCGACGTCGGGCAACCCGGGAGCGGTTGCGAGGGTGGGGACCATGGATCCATTATAGGGGAACGAGTGTTCGAATACAAGGTTTATTGCGCAAGCTGATGGGCGCTCGCCTCGCTACCGACGCCCATCGCCACGACGTAGAGAAGCACCAGGAACCACACGGCGACCGCCAGGGTGACCAGTCCGACTCCCACCAGGACGACTACGAACGACTGGTCCAGCGCGACCAGCGCCGGCGAGAGGAGAAGCACCCCGGTGAGGCCGATGGACAGCGTCCGAATGGTCCGCGCTGACGAGGCCCTGGCCGGGCAGGTGTCCATGATCGCCGTGCAGGTGGCGACCTCGAGGACGAGGATCGCGAGCAGCATCGACAGGGTGATGGGCAGGCCCTCCCCGCCGATCATGTCCAAGACTGCCGGGATCACGGCCAGCCAGGCAGCGAGCCCGGCGACGCGGAAGCCGTGGTGCACCGGCCTGAGCGAGGACAGCGCCACCGCGGCCATCACCAGTCCGACGGGGTCGGGTAGCAGGTCGAACCCGTTGTAGCGAAGGTCGACCATGACCAGGAGGAGACCCGCCGCCACAGTGACGAGGGGACGCAGCGACGGCGGCGGGGTGTCAGGCAGCTGGTCGGCATTCGCCCGATCCGCGCTCCGCGCACGCCGCCACACCACCAGCAGCGCCGCTCCGAGCAGGATGACCAGGACGGCGCCCGCCCACAACCAGGGCGTCCGGGGGTCCGACGTCCCCTGCTGCTCCGCCGGCGCGATCAGTGGCTGCTGCCACAGAGCGGTGGCGAAGGTCGGCGTATTGATCTGCTCACCGGCGCCTGCGAGGTCCAGCGCCTCGACCTCACCGCTCACGATGTCCACGACGTGAACAGTGCTCCGGTAGTGGCCGACCACCACGTGCGTGCGGTCGCGCCAGCCGAGCAGCTGTGCGGGGCGCACCCGCGGAGGCAGGTCGATGGCGCTGTCGCGTGCCTCCGCCACGGTCTCGCCGGCGTAGAGCCGCCACGGCCCCTTCTTGCCGGCCGGGCCGCCGATGTAGGCGAAGCCCGTGTCGTCGGGACCCCAGGACGCAGCGACGACGTCCCGCGGGAGCGTCAGGGTCCTCCGCTCGCCGGAGTCGGGGTCGACCCGGAAGACGTCCTGCCCGCGGGCCCAGGTCACCCCGGTGGGGGCCGTCCCCAGGCTGGGCAGCCAGTAGCGTCCCGGCCCCTCGATCACGGTGGGCGCGCCGTCCTCGACGTCCCAGGCGACCAGCTGGTGCGACCGCGACCTCGCGCCCTTCGGGCTGCTCGGCTTCTCGTAGCTGGTGAGGAGGAATCGGGAGTCGCCCGAGAAGGCCAGGTCGGCCATCGTCGCGCGGACCCACGGCTGCCCTGGCACAGCGAGCCGCGTGACCTCACCGGTGGCCGTGTCCAGGACCGACCACCCCGCGATGCGCTGAACCACCCCAGCGGAGCGGCTCTGGTGCGCTCTCACCCAGCCGATCCGGCTCCCGTCGGGTGACACCGTGAAACCACCGATCATTCCCCAGCTCTCGACGGAGTGACCGGGCAGCTGCAGCCACGTGGCACTGCCGTCGATCGCCGACACCGCGAACGGCGCGAGCCTCGTGAGCTCGTCGAAGAGGCCCACGGGTTCGGTCCGGGTGGCGATGCCCACCGCCGCCACGGGCCAACGCACGTCCGCGGAGCCCGCCCACTCGCCGGGGGCGTTCACGGCCGTCGGGAGATGACGCTCGCCGAGCAGTCCCGCGCCGCCGGAGCTGTCGTCTGCGTGAGCGCCCTCCCCCACTGACAGCAGTCCGAGCAGCATCGTGGTGAAGAGCGCCACGACTGCAGCCGTGGTGCGTCCCGAGCGAATCATCACGGCGGACACTGTGCCCGTGCCCGACCGAAATACGCAGCAGCCGCCCCGACGGAGGTCGAGGCGGCTGCGGATCTGCGAAGAGCGGCTGTCGTCAGGGCTTGAGCAGACCGACGACCTTGTGCGCGGCCTCGGTGCTGGAGGCCGGGTTCTGACCGGTCACGAGCTTGTCGTCGACGACGACGTGCGGCGCCCAGGCGTCGCCCGAGGAGAAGGTCGCCCCGGCCTCGCGCAAGCGGGACTCGAGCAGCCAGGGGGCCTTGTCGGCGAGCCCGGCCTGCTCCTCCTCGGCGTCGGTGAAGGCGGTGAGCTGACGGCCGGCGAAGAGCCAGGAACCATCGGCGCGCGTGGCGGGCAGCAGCCCGGCCGGGCCGTGGCAGACCGAGGAGACGACCTTGCCGCCGTCGAGCATGGTCACCAGGATGCGACCGAGGTCCTCGCTGACGGCGAGGTCCTCCATCGGGCCGTGGCCGCCGGGCACGAAGACGGCGTCATAGGAGTCGAGGTCGACGTCGGCGAGCACGAGCGTCGACTCGAGGCGGTCGGACAGGGCGTCCAGGGCCTTGCGCTGCTTGACCGACTCCTCCTCGCCGATCGTGTCGGCGGCGAGGCTGCCCTCGTCGACGACGGGGGTCTTGCCCTCGGGGCTGGCGAGGTCGACGTCGATGCCGGCCTCGGAGAACACCTCCAGCGGGGACAGCACCTCCTCGGCCCAGAACCCGGTGGGGTGCTTGGTGCCGTCGTTGAGGGTCCAGTGGTCGGAACCGGTCAGGGCGAACAAGATCTTCGGCACGTCAGTACTCCTCGGGTCGGGGTGGAAGCGCCATGTGGCGCCGTCTCTCGACGCTACCGGCGAGGTGGTCACGCTCCGCCTCGTCCGACGAGGGGGTTGAAATTCGTGCCGCAGCGCTGCAACTCTTCAGGTGCGGGGTGTGCGTCGGGACACGTGCGGTCGTCGTCGACGCGACGTCGCGACCGAATCAGCACACGTACATGGGGGTTCGACGATGAACACACGGACAGCACGACCGGCACTCGCCCTGGCGATGACAGCAGCGGCTCTGACCGCCGCGGCGCCCGCCTTCGCCGGCGGCACCGACGTGGTGAAAGGCAAGCTCTCCGCACTCGCGGCAGGGGTCGACCGGGGCTACGAGATCTCCGGGCCCGTCCGGCTCCAGCGACGTGCGGACTCGACGACGGTGCGGCTCAACGTCCGAGGGCTGCAGGGCCGGACGACGTACATGGCGCACCTGCACGAGGCTCCGTGCGAGCAGAGCGGTGGCGGTCACTACCAGGACGACCCCGAGGGCGGCACCACTCCACCGAACGAGCTCTGGCTGACGATCGAGACCAATCCCTCGGGCAACGGGCACGCCGGCTCCACCGAGCACTGGGCGGTGCGCGACGGTGACCGATCCGTGGTCATCCACGACGCCGAGGACGGCGCCAAGATCGCTTGCGCCGACCTGCCGCTCGGCTGAGGGCAACCCGCCTGCCTCACCGATCAGGGACCTTCACGGCTCGGGCCGCGCGGGCGTCTCCGTCAGCGTGCAGCGGGCGGACGGCGTCGGATGATCGACGAATGTCGTACGCCCCGCGACCTCGCCGGGCCTTCACCGAAGCCCCGGACGCGGCGTAACGTGCAAGCTCAACCCGAGCAGGCGGTCGCGTGAGACGCCACCAGGAGTTGAAGCATGCCGCCGGAGACGGAGCACCCATGAGCACCGGAGCGCCAGTTCGACACGGCGAGCAGGGCAAGGCTCGCCGGCACCTCAGCTATGCCAACGTGAGCGCGACCCTCGCGCTCGTCGTCGCCCTCAGCGGGACGGCCTACGCGGCCAACACCGTGCGCAGCAAGGACATCGTCAACGGCCAGGTCAAGACCGCGGACCTCGGCAAAGCTGCTGTTGCGACCAGCAAGATCAAGAAGAACGCCGTCACCACCAGCCGGATCAAGAAGAACGCAGTCACGACGAACCGGATCAAGAGCGGCGCCGTTGCACCCGACGACCTGAACCCCGCGACGTTCCCCCACTTCATCGTCAGCGACTACGACAGCTCCAACACCAACACCAGCATCAGCGGCGGTCTCGTCGCCGTGCTCACCGTCGAGCTGACCACCCATGTCGAGAGCCACGTAATGGTGACCTCCAACGTCGAAGTCGATGCCGACGGCGGCAACAACGACGACGCGTTCTGCTACATCAGTGGGAGCGAGACGGGGGCGCCCACCGGCGACATCTCCCAGCGCGTGACCGTCGACATCTCCCACACCAACCTTGCCCGCAACAACATCGCGAACCACGGCAACGCCGTGGTGCCGGCCGGCACGCACGCCTTCCGCGTGTTCTGCGGCGTCAACGTGGGCGGTCAGACGATCGAGTTCGACTCCGGCGACGTCTCGGCGATCGCCGTGCCCGTCGATCCCGACAACCTGCCCGGCCCGCCTGCGGTCGAGCCCCGGGCCGGCAAGCAGCGAGGGGTCGAGGGTCACTGACGGCCGGCATCCCTGAACCAGAGGCCGAGGACGCACAGCAGCCGCTCCGACCGAAGTCGGAGCGGCTGCTTCAAGAGGGCTGGCTCTCGGTGGGGTGACCCACCGAGACCGGCGATGCTGCGGCGCCT
>NZ_JAXMNS010000032.1:0-14739 GCF_034670285.1 Nocardioides sp.
GAGGAGGTAGCCCGCGCCGAAGTCGGCGAGCGCGGTGTTGAGGTCTGCGACGTCCACCGGGATGCTCATGGCCTCAACCTACGTCGACCCAGCGCTCCCCGACCCGGGTCGCCTCCATCCGCCCACCGGTGAGCTCGGCGAGCGCGGCGTGCAGCGTCTGCTCCTGGTCGGGCTCGACCCCTAGGAGCAGCGAGACGTCGGCGCCGTAGCCGGTGTCGAGAACGACCATGCCTCGTGCCCGCAGGTCGCTCTCGATCCGGCCGGCCTCCGCGTGCCCGACCGTGAGGTCGAGCTCGTGGAGCAGGGCGCGTTCGCGGGTGCCGGCCTGCTCCACGGCGACCCGCACCGCGTCGGAGTAGGCGCGCACGAGTCCTCCCGCGCCCAGCAGCGTGCCCCCGAACCACCGGGTCACGACGGCCACGACGTCGGCGACCTCGGCTCCCCGCAGCACCTCGAGCATGGGCGCCCCGGCGGTGCCGGACGGCTCCCCGTCGTCGTGGGCGCGCTCGACCTCACCGTCGGGGCTGCCCGGTCCGAGCACCAGCGCCGAGCAGTGATGCCGCGCGTCGCGGTACTCGGCTCGAAGACGCTCGACGACGGCGCGGGCATCGTCCTCGGTGGCGACCCGCTCGACGACACACCTGAAGCGCGACCGCTTGACCTCGATCTCGGCGACCGCGTCACGACGGATCGTGCGGTAGCGGCTCACCACAGCCCGACGACCTCGCCGCCGATGCGCACGATGAAGGCCGAGACGACCAGCATGAAGAAGACCCGCACGAAGCCGGCGCCGCGCGCGACCGCCGTACGGGCTCCGAGGTAGCCACCGATCAGGTTGGCCGCCCCCATCACCAGGCCGACCTTCCACAGCACCGCGCCCTGCGGGACGAAGACGCACAGCGCAGCGAGGTTGGTGGCCCAGTTGGCCATCCGTGCCTTGGCGCTCGCCTCGAGAAAGCTGTAGCCCAGCAGCCCGACGAGGGTGAAGACGAAGAAGCTGCCGGTGCCGGGACCCAGCGCGCCGTCGTAGAAGCCGATGGCCAGTCCGGTGAGCATCGCGATCGAGGTGTGCCGGTGCCCCACGTGCCGGAGCATGGTGTCGCCGCCGAGGTCGGGCTTGAAGAGCACGTAGGCGCCCACAATCACCAGCGCTGCGAGCACGATGGGGTCGAAGGCCTGGCCGGGCAGCCGGCTCGCCAGCGCCGCCCCGCCGGCCGAGCCGACGAAGGCGAAGAGCATCAGCGGACCGAACGTCTTGGGGTCGGGGCGCACCCGGCGGTAGTAGGTCACCGAGCTGACACTCGTGCCGCAGATCGAGGCGAGCTTGTTGGTGGCGAGCACCTGCACCGGGCTGGCGCCCGGCAGGCCGAGGAGCAGGGCCGGCAGCTGGATCAGTCCGCCGCCGCCCACGACGGCGTCCACGAACCCGGCCGCGAGGGCCGCCAGCGCCAGGAGCGCCAGCACCTGGAGGGTCGGGTCACTCACTGCTCACTCACGCGGGCGAACGTACCTCTCAGCCGACTGCCCGCAGGGCAGCGGTCACCGCCACCGCCACGACGACGGCCAGCAGCATCGGTCGACCACGCCAGAGCAGGAAGCCGCCGACCGCGACGCCGACGGTGCGCGCATCGACCTGCAGAGCGGGTCCGTCGGCGAGTGTCGACGTCGCCACCAGGGCGGCGAGGACGACGGCCGGCAGCAGCACCAGGACCTTCGTCGCCGCCGGCGGGAGGGCACGGCCCCCGAGGACCACCGGACCGAAGGCCTTGATCACCACGGTCACGACCGCGATCAGGCCGATCAGGAGCCACAGGTGGTCCTGCGCCGGGCCGGTCATCGCGCCAGCCCGATCAGGGCGACAGAGGCCGCGACGAGGATCGGCACGCCCGGAGGCACGAACGGCACCAGCGCCAGGGAGACCACCGCCCCGACGAGAGCGACCCGGCGCGAGGCCGGTCGCCGCAGCTCCGTGACCAGCAGGGCGAGGAAGAACGTCGGGTAGATGGCGTCCAGCCCCAGCCGCTCGACGTCGCCGAGCAGGTCGCCGCTGAGCGCACCGACCAGCGTGCCGGTGACCCAGCCGACGTACTGCGGGGCGCTGGCGCCGAAGAGGACCCACCGGTCGAAGGTGCCGTCGCCGTTGTTGGCGACCGCCCACGACGGATCGACGTTGGCCTGGCCCTGGAGGGCCCGGCTCACCGGGCCGCCCGGGAGCGAGGGCGCCAGGGCTGCGCCCATCGCCAGGAAGCGGGCGTTCATCAGCGTCGCGGCGAGCACGCCCGGCAGGACGCCGCCACCGGCCGCGACGATCGCCGTCGCGGCGAACTGCGCAGCACCGGCGTTGACCAGGACCGACATCACCACCGCCTGGAGGGGCGAGAACCCGGCCTGCACGGCCACCACGCCGAAGGACGACGACAGCAGGAACGCCACCGCGGCGAAGGGGATCCCCAGACGTGTTCCGCGCCTGAACGAGAGGCGTTCGGCGGCAGACACCCCGTGAGACTAGAGGGCGCGGCCGCGAGCGACGCGCGTGTGGCGTCGGTCACTCCTAGACTGATCGCCTGACGAGGACGGGCGGGCTCAGATGGACGAGGGATCGGCGGGGGTCACGGACGACGGCGTCCGGATCAACGTCAACGGGCGATCACTGCCGCTGGGTGACGCACGCGTGCACACCTCGGCCCTCGACTGGCTCCGCGAGCAGGGTCTGACCGGAGCCAAGGAGGGCTGCGCGGAGGGCGAGTGCGGCGCCTGTGCGGTCATGGTCGCCCGTCCTGACCCGCTCGATCCCGACGCGACGCGCTGGATCGCGCTGAACGCCTGCCTGGTGCCCGCCGCGTCGCTGGACGGGCAGGAGGTCGTCACCGCCGAAGGTCTCGGCTCCCCCACCCCGCCCGAGTCGCTGCACCAGGTGCAGCACGAGATGGCGGTCCGCGGGGGTTCGCAGTGCGGCTACTGCACGCCCGGTTTCGTGTGCAGCATGGCCGCAGAGTTCTACCGCCCTGACCGTTCCCCCGGGGCCGGCACCGACGAGGTCGGGGCCAACGGCTTCGACCTCCACGCCCTGAGCGGCAACCTGTGCCGCTGCACCGGCTACCGACCGATCCGCGACGCCGCCTTCGCCCTCGGCGCCCCCGCCTCCGACGACGTCCTGGCCACGCGCGCCGGCTCCCCGGCTCCGGCCCCGGCTCCGACCCGACTCACCGACCCGGACGGCGTCTTCGTGCGCCCGCGCGACCTGGACGAGGCGTTGCGGCTCCTCGCCGAGCACCCGGACGCCGTCCCTGTCGCGGGCTGCACCGACCACGGCGTCGAGGTCAACCTGCGCGGACTGCGCGCGCCGTACGTCGTGGCGCTGGACCGGCTGTCCGAGCTGCGCGGGCTCGTGGTCACCGACGAGGCGATCGAGGTGGGTGCGGCACTGACGCTCTCGGAGATCGAGGCCAGGCTCACCGGCGAGACGTCGGTGCCGCTGCTGGAAGCAGCGCTCCCGCAGTTCGCCTCGCGACTGATCCGCAACGGCGCGACGCTCGGCGGCAACCTCGGCACGGCCTCCCCGATCGGCGACACCGCACCGGCCCTCCTCGCGCTCGACGCCACGCTCGTGCTGGTGTCGCTCGACGGCGAGCGCGAGGTGCCGCTGGCGTCGTACTTCACCGGCTACCGCGAGACCGTGAAACGACCCGACGAGCTGATCCGTGCCGTTCGCATCCCCCGACCGCTCGCCGGGGTGACGGGCTTCCACAAGATCGCGAAGCGCCGCTTCGACGACATCTCCGGGGTGGCGGTCGCGATCGCGCTCGACGTCAGCGACGGGGTCGTGGCGCGGGCCCGGATCGGCCTGGGCGGGGTCGCCGCGACGCCGCTGCGGGCCCTCGCCACCGAGACGTCGCTGACCGGACAGCCTTGGGACGGCGAGACCGTCGCCGCGGCAGCCACGGTGCTGGCCACCGAGGGCACCCCGATCGGCGACCAGCGCGCGAGCGCGGCCTACCGCGCAGCGATGCTCGGCCAGGCGCTGCCCCGGCTGTGGCACGAGAGCCAGGAGGTCGCCCGATGAGCGCCGAGGGCAGCGACCTGTCGCGTCTCCCGCAGCGCGAGGTCGCCGTCGGCCTCGACGTCCCTCACGAGAGGGCCGCCCTGCAGGTCACCGGCGCCGCGCTCTACACCGACGACCTGGTGCAGCGCACCCACGGCGTGCTGCACGCCCACCCGGTCACGTCACCCCACGCCCACGCCCGCGTGACGGCGCTGCGCACCGACCCGGCGTACGACGTGCCCGGCGTCGTGCGCGTGCTGACCGGCGTCGACGTGCCCGGGGTCAACGACGCGGGGGTCAAGCACGACGAGCCACTCTTCCCCGACGAGGTCATGTTTCACGGCCACGCCGTGTGCTGGGTGCTGGGCGAGACCTTGGAGGCAGCCCGACGAGGTGCCCTGGCCGTCGAGGTCGACTACGAGCCGCTGCCCGCGATCATCACCGTGGCCGAGGCGATTGCTGCCGAGAGCTTCCAGGGCGGCCGGCCGACGCTCGCCCGTGGCGACGTCGAGGCGGCCCTCGCCGGCGCCGACCACGTCTTCAGTGGCGCGATCGACTTCGCCGGTCAGGAGCACTTCTACCTCGAGACGCACTGCTCGCTGGCGCACGTCGACGAGGCCGGCCAGGTGTTCGTGCAGTCGAGCACCCAGCACCCGACCGAGACGCAGGAGATCGTGGCCCACGTGCTCGGGCTCGCCAGTCACGAGGTCACCGTGCAGTGCCTGCGGATGGGAGGCGGGTTCGGGGGCACGGAGATGCAGCCGCACGGCTTCGCCGCGATCGCCGCCCTCGGCACCCGGCTCACCGGACGACCGGTGCGGCTGCGCCTCACCCGCCAGCAGGACATGGCGCTGACGGGCAAGCGTCACGGCTTCGACGCGCAGTGGCGCGTCGGGTTCGACGAGTCCGGCCGACTGGTGGCCCTCGACGCGACCCTGACCTCCGACGGCGGGTGGAGCCTCGACCTGTCGGAGCCGGTCCTGGCCCGAGCGCTGTGCCACGTCGACAACGCCTACTGGATCCCCGACGTGCGCTTCAACGGTCGCGTCGCCCGCACCCACAAGACGTCGCAGACGGCCTTCCGCGGCTTCGGCGGCCCGCAGGGCATGTTCGTGATCGAGGACATCCTGGGCCGGTGCGCGCCGCTGCTCGGCCTCGAGCCGCGCGAGCTGAGGCGCCGCAACTTCTACGTCGACGACCAGGAGACGCCGTACGGCCAACCGGTGCGGCACGCCTCGCGGATCACCGCCGCCTGGGACCAGCTGATCGACACCGCCGACATCGCGGCGCGCGAGGCCGCGGTGACGGCGTACAACGTTGCGCACGAGCACACCAAGCGCGGGTTGGCGCTGACGCCGGTGAAGTTCGGCATCTCGTTCAACTTCACCGCCTTCAACCAGGCCGGCGCGCTCGTGCACGTCTACAAGGACGGCTCGGTGCTGATCAACCACGGCGGCACCGAGATGGGCCAGGGCCTGCACACCAAGATGATCCAGGTCGCGGCCACCGCGCTGGGGGTCCCGCTCTCGCGGGTGCGACTCGCACCGACCCGGACCGACAAGGTGCCCAACACCTCCGCGACGGCGGCGAGCTCGGGCGCCGACCTCAACGGTGCGGCGATCAAGGATGCGTGCGACCAGATCACCGCCCGGCTGCGCGAGGTCGATGCCGGGCGAGGGCTTCCCTGGGACGAGCTCGTGCGCACGGCGTACTTCTCCCGCGTGCAGCTGTGGGCGGCCGGCTTCTACAAGACCGAGGGGCTCCACTGGGACTCCACCATCATGCGCGGGCACCCCTTCAAGTACTTCGCCTACGGCGTCGCCGCGGCCGAGATGGAGGTCGACGGCTTCACCGGCGCCTACCGCACCCGGCGCGTCGACATCGTGCACGACGTCGGCGACTCGTTGTCACCGCTGATCGACCTCGGTCAGATCGAGGGCGGCTTCGTGCAGGGTGCCGGGTGGCTGACGTTGGAGGACCTGCGCTGGGACTCCTCCGACGGTCCTGGCCGCGGACGGCTGACCACGTCGTCGGCCAGCACCTACAAGCTGCCGTCGTTCTCCGAGATGCCGGAGGTCTTCAACGTCGCGCTTCTCGAGAAGGCCCACGAGGACGGCGTCGTCTACGGCTCGAAGGCGGTCGGCGAGCCGCCCCTGATGTTGGCCTTCTCGGTGCGCGAGGCGCTCCGCGCAGCGTGCGCGGCCTTCGCGCCGGACGGCGCTCCTGTGAGCGTCGACCTCGCGTCGCCGGCAACTCCCGAAGCGGTCTTCTGGGCGGTCCAACAGGCGCGACACCCGGAGGCTGAGCAGGCGAGGAACGAGCCGTCGACGAAGCCCCGGGAGCCGGTAAAGAAAGCCGTGCGCGTCACGGCGCTTCGCCTACGCTCGCTGGCGCTCGCTGCTCAGCCTCCGAGGCTGCTCGACGAGCACACCGAACCGCATCGTGGTCGGGGCGAGGTCGGTCAGGGCTTGCAGACGCGGCACTCGGTGAGGCCGGTGCGGCCACCGCCGGGCTCGAGGTCGTCGCGGTGCGCGATCAGGGCGCAGTCACGACGGTGCAGCGTCGTGCCGTTGCCGGCGGTCACCGGGAGGGCGGCGACGTCCGCGACGGGCGAGTGCGTGGCCGCGGCTGCCGACGTGACGTCGGCCAGCACCAGCAGGGTGTCGGCCAGGCGCTGCGAGGACTGCTGGTTGTCGTAGGCGATCCGCGCCAACCAGGCACCGAAGTAGAGGAACCCACCGAGGAACGTGATCGCCAGACCGAGGAACCCGCCCGAGGCGGTGTAGGCCTCCCGCTCGAAGTCGTAGACCGAGTTGGCCACGCCGTAGTAGCCGAGCAGGATGACCACGATGCCCAGCGGCATCATGATCGCGCCGGCCCAGAAGAGCACCGTCTGCAGCAGCTGGGCGTTGTTGCCCTTGATCGGCGAGACCCCGGAGCCGCGGCCCGCACCGGCGCGGGGCAGGCTGCTGGTGCCGGCGCCCATCCGACTGCCGGAGGCGCGCTCCGGCTGGGTCGACGAGCTGGTCGGGGCCGTGGTGTGAGTGCTCATGTCAGCTCATCTTTCGCAGGTCGGGGAGGCCGGAGGTGAGGCCGTGCGGGCAGGACGCCGAGCCACCGAGCGCGGCGAGACCGAGACGTCGTACGTAGGAGCCGAACAGCGAGGCCAGCCCGACGCCCAGCAGGATCATCAGGGTCGGGATCGAGAACAACGCCGGCAGACCGGGCTGCTGGGAGGCCACCACCGGGACGATGTCGCCGCTGTCGGTCGTGGTGGTCGGCGACTCGCCGATCGGTGCGCTCGAGTCGGGCGCCGCCGAGTCGGTGCCACCCGTGGAGACGCTGCTCGAACCGCCGCCGGACGGAGCCGCAGGCTGCTCGGCGGTCTCGGGCTCGGTCACGGGGATCTCGACCTCGGGGATCACGATCGGCTGGGAGGTGTCGACGTCGCTGGAGGACGTGCCCAGGACGAAGACGATGCGGGGCGAGAGGTTGGCCGCCGCCTGCACGAGGGACCGGAGGTCCTTGGCGTCGTCGGGGATGGACCCGGCGAGGGTGTTGAGCAGGTCCGTCACCGGTCCGAGCTGCGACTTCAGCGCGGTGGTGTCGAAGTCGAGCACGAGGCCGCGCACGAGCGCCGTGGCAGCGTCGCCGTCGGTCGTGAGCTGCGGCTTGGGCGTCGAGATCTTCAGTCCGATCGTCTCCAGCGCCTTGGCGGCGTCGTCCGGCAGACCGGGGATCTTGTCCTTCTGGCCCACCGCCTCGTAGCCGTCGGTGCCGTAGCGGAACCGCTGGCCGAAGGCGACCAGGTCGCCGTAGACGGCCTCCCCCTCGGCCTTGCCCTTCTTGCCGTCACTGGTCGTGCGCGCGAGGGTCTTGACGCCCTCGATCGTCACCAGACCACCGAGGAGGCTGATGTTGCCGACGTTGGCACGAGACTGGGAGAGCGCGATCTTGTCGGACGACGTCCGGCTGATCGAGCTGAAGCCTCCGGTGTCGAGCAGCACCGAGAGCTCGGGCGGGAGCAGGGGCGTGGGCGGGGGCTCCTCCGCCGCGCGGGCCCGCATCGGGGCGGCGCTGCTGCCAAGCAGGCCGCCGAGGCCGCCGGACGCGTTCGGGAGGTTCTCGAGGATCTCGTCGAGGGGCGTGCCGGTGCCACCCTCGCCGTTGCCGTCGTTGCCGCCCTTGGTGTCGTCCTCGTCCTTGACCTCACCGTCGGTGGAGTACCCGTTGCTGGCGACCGCGAAGTCCTCCTTGGCGGTGGCGCGCTGCACGGTGCCGGGGAACGGCTCGTCGGTCTCGCTCTCGGGCCCTCCGGGGAAGACCGCGTTGACCTGGACCGCATAGCCCTGCTCACCGAGTGGGCCGGAGATCTCCTCGGGGAAGCCGAGGTTCTCGACGATCGTCTTGAACCCCTCGCCCACCGAGTCGCCGGGCCACAGATAGCTGGCGCGGGAGCGAGCGCTGGTCGAGTCCGCGACGATGGCGGAGTAGCCGTAGTTGAGCTCCGCCTGCGGGCTCGCCGGGATCGGGATCGTCGGTTCGTAGATCTCGACGCGGATCGGCGAGCCGCTCGCGGTGCTGGCGTAGCCGGCGTACCCCGGGTCGGCCGCCTGCTTGAGCTGAGGCGCCACTCGCTCGGTCGGCGAGGCTGCCTCGACCGGGCTGACACCGAACGGGAGCATCGCGCCGATCACGGCGGCTGCCGCCAACGGGAGGCTCACGCGCCGCCGGGACGTTGCCTTGGTGCCCTGAGTGGTGGTCATGGTGCTCATGCTGCTCCTCCGAGGATCACGTCGGACATGGTTTCGAGGACTTCGTCGGGTTCGCCGGTCGCAACGATGCGACCGCCGGACATCACCGCGGCGTAGTCGGAGACCCGTAGGGCCGTGCGAGCGAACTGCTCGATGCAGAGGATCGAGACGCCGGACTCGGCGATCTGCTGGACGGTGTCGTAGAGCTCGTCGACGATCAGCGGGGCCAAACCCATGGAGAGCTCGTCAAGGAGCAGGAGGGCCGGGTCGGAGGCCAGCGCCCGCGACATGGCCAGCATCTGCTGCTCTCCGCCCGACATCGTGCCGGCGAGCTGCTTGCGCCGCTCGGAGAGCCGCGGGAAGTAGGCGTAGGCCGTCTCGAGGACCGCCTCGGTCGAGACCCCGGCGTACGACATCAGGGTGAGGTTCTCCTCGACCGTGAGGTTGGGGAAGACCGAGCGACCCTCCGGCACGGTGCACAGCCCGAGCCGGGCCAGCTCTTCCGGAGCGGCGTTGCGCACGTTGACGCCACCGAGGTGGATGTCGCCGCCGGTGGCTTCCTTCTGCCCGGAGATCACCTGCACCAGGGTCGACTTGCCGGCGCCGTTGGGCCCCAGCAGGGCCATCACGGCCCCGCGAGGCACCGTGAGGTTGACGCCGCGCAGCACCTCGATGCGTCCGTAGGCGGCCGTGACGTCGCACAGCTCGAGGATCGGCACGCTCATCAGGAGACTCCTTCTGTCGCAGACACTGCGGGGATCACCAGGGTCTGGTCGTCGTGTCCCGCGGCGTGGGAGCCGACCGGCTGGTCGTCCTGGTCGTCCTGGTCGTCGTCGCCGTCGTCGGCGTAGCCGAGGTAGGCCTGCTGCACACGCTTGTCGGCGCGGATGGCGGCCGGGTCGCCGACCGCGATCACCTCGCCGAAGTCGAGCACCCGGATGGTGTCGCAGACGCCCATGACGAGGTCCATGTCGTGCTCGACCATCAGGATCGCGCGGCCCTCGGCGGCCAGGTCGCGAAGAAGCTCGCCGAAGGCATCGGTCTCGGTCTCGTCGAGGCCCGAGGAGGGCTCGTCGAGGAGCAGCAGCTGGGGGTCACCGGCCAGGCAGCGGGCCAGCTCGAGGAGCCGGGCGGTGCCGGTGGGGATCGAGTCGGCGCGGTCGTCGGCGTACGACGCGATGCCGACCCGCTCGAGGAGGTGGTCGATGTCGGCGCGTGCGGGCTTGAGCATGCCCTTGACGCCGCGGTGGATGTCGAGGGCCACGCGGACGTTCTCGCGCACCGAGAGCGACCCGAACGCCTCGAGGCGCTGGAACGTGCGGCCCATGCCGCGCTTGGAACGCCGGTGCACCGGCACCGACGTGACGTTCTTGCCGTCGAAGTGGACCTTGCCCTTCGTGGGGCGCTGCAGGCCGCTGATGATGTTGAAGCACGTCGTCTTGCCGGCACCGTTGGGACCGATGAGGCCCGTCACGTGACCGGCCTCGGCCTCGAAGCTCGCATGGTTGACCGCGGTCACCCCACCGAACTGCATGACGACGTCGTCGACCTCGAGCAGGCTCATCGGGACTCCTTCGATCCAGCGGCGACCGGGATACCGTCGCCTCGCGTGTCGTCGATCTCGTGGGCGGACCCGTCGACGGGCTCGTCGGCAGACACGGCCACCGTGGCCCCGCCGAACGAGGAGCGCCGTGGCGGGAGCGACGGCAGGTTGAGGTCGACCCGGGCCATCACCTTGGCCCGCAGCATCCGACCGAGTCGGAAGAGCAGGTTGGCCAGACCGTTGGGGTCACGGCCGGCGAAGACGGCGCCGAAGCCGATGATCAGGAACACGATGCCGCCGGCCACCGGGCTGGACCCCGACAGCACCGGCAGGAGCATCAGGCCGATGCCGCCCAGCGTCGCGCCGGTGACGGAGGTGATCCCGAAGACCACGGCGAGCAGGAGCAGCGGCAGGCTGTTGAAGTACTGGAAGTCGGCCGCACCGATGGTGCCGCGCAGGCCGGCGAACAGCGCCCCTGCCAGGCCGGCAACGCCGGCGGACAGACCGAAGAGCGCGACCCGCGCCCAGCGCAGGTCGAGCCCGAGGGTGCCGCAGGCGGCCGGGCTGTCGCGCATGGCGACCAGGAGCCGTCCGAGCACACCGCGGCGCAGGATCAGGATGCCCATGGCCACGAGCACGAAGAAGACGCCCATCACCATCACGTAGGCCTGCGTGGTCTCGACGGTGTTGCCGAAGAACGACATCCGCTTGGCCTCCAGCGCGCCACCGAAGCCGAAGGCACGCTCGTTCTGGAAGACCACCTTGTCCATGAGCACGCCGAACGCCAGCGTCGAGAGCGCGAGGTAGAGCCCGGTCAGGCGCAGCACCGGAAGCGCGACCAGCGCACCGACGCCGACGGCGATCAGCGCGGAGAGGAGCAGGCCGATGAGGTTGGGCGAGTCGAGCTTGGCGTAGGCCAGCGCCCCGACCCCGGCAAAGGTGAGCTGGGCGAGCGAGACATGCCCGCCGTAGCCGGTCAGCAGCACCAGCGAGAGCATCACCATCGCGTAGGTCGCTGCCGTGCCGACCAGCAGCAGCCGCGCCTCGGGCATCGGCGAGACCACGACGAACATCGCGATCAGGAACACCACGCCGGTCACCGCCATCCGGGGCACCGTCGGCACCGGGGCCGACACGATGCCCTTGACCTGACCGATCCGCAGCTGTGCCTGCGGCAGCAGCACGAGCGCGGCGAAGAGGAACAGCGGCGGGACGACCGGACGGATGTCGGCCAGGAAGCTCTCGGTGGGGATGTAGCCCAACGCCATCGAGTCGACGATGCCCAGCCCCATGGCGCCGGCGAAGGTCAGCGGAAGGCTCTTCAACCGACCGACCATCGCTGCGGCGTAGGCGTTGATGACCAGCAGAGTCAGCTCGAAGTAGCCCAGGCCGACCACCGGGACGAGGAGGATGCCGGCCAGTGCGGCCAGGGAGATGCCGATCGCCCACGACAGCGCGGCGACGGTGTCGGGCTTGCCGCCGTAGAGCTTGAGCAGCTCGGGGTTGTCGACCGAGGCACGCATGGCCGTGCCGATGCGGGTGCGGGTCAGGAGCATGTAGAGCGCGACCGCCACGGCGATCGAGGCCAGCACGGTGATGACCTGCTGGGCCGTCACCACGGTCTCACCGATGCCGAAGCTCTTGTCGTTCCCGGTCTCGTCGGACAGCAGCGGCGGCACGAAGCGCGGCTCCGGCGGCCAGATCGCGGTCGCGGCGCCGATCAGTCCGACGAACAGCCCGACCGTGACGACCAGCGACACGCTGACCGGGGAGTCCCCGAGCCCGCGCGCCACGAAGCGCTGGATGAGGAAGCCGATGAGCGGCGCCACCACGAAGAGCACCAGAGCCAACGACAGCCACACCGGCAGGCCCTGCCGCTGGGAGAAGTCCCAGAACAGGAACGCCATAACCATGCCGAAGGCGCCGTGGGCGATGTTGAAGACCCGCGTGGTGGTGTAGGTGAGCACCAGGCCGCTCGCAGCGATCGCGTAGGCCGAGCCGGTGAAGATGCCTGGAATCAGATAGGCGAGGAACTTGTCCATGCTCAGCCTCCTAGTCCGGTGCTGACCAGGTCACCGCAGAGGTAGTTCCCCTTCGACACCTGCTTCCAGCTGCCGCCGGTGAGTTGAATGATCTTCAGGCACTTGCCCGTCTGCTTCGGCCCCACGCCCTGCGGACCGTGCAGGCCGTTCCCGGTCCAGTTGTTCACCTTGGCGACCTTGCCGATCATCGCGGGGCGGGTGAGGTCACCGCCGAGCTCGAGGGCGGTGTCCAGGAAGAGCCGCGCGGCCGACCATGCGTAGGCGCCGAAGAAATTCGGGTCGGCGCCCGGGCTGACCTGCTCGAGCCAGGCGCGGTAGAGCTTCATCTCCGGGTTGCTGGTGTCGTCGAACAGCGCGGTGCTGGAGTAGGCGTAGGAACCTTCGGCGACGTCGCCGGCCTGCTCGACGTACCTGGCGTCGTAGATCGTGGAGTCCTGGAGGTAGATCTCGGGCTCGAAGCCCTGCTGCTTCATCGTCTGCTGGATCTTGATCGTGGTCTGGTAGGGCCCCACGTAGTAGACGAGCTCGATGCCCCGGTCCTTCATCTGCTGCACGTAGGGCGCGAAGTTGAACTCCGCGACGTCGATGCCCTGGAAGTAGTTGACCTTCCACCCCCGGGTCTCCCACGCCTTCTTGAAGGAGGCAGCGTTGACCGGTGCGGCGCCCGCGTTGACGTACATCAGGGCGACGTTTTGGGTGGCCGACTTGTTGACGCTGGAGAAGTAGTCGGGCAACGCGTCCGGCACGAGACCGGGCGCCAGCGACTGGGCCGAGAAGCACGTCTTGCACTTCGACCGCTCCGGGTTGACCGAGGTGGAGCGCACGTCGGGCAGACCGCACTCCTCGGCCGTCGCAGCGCCACCGGAGTCGAAGGCCGACATCGACCCGACTGCGGCGAACGTCTCCGTGCACGCCCGGGCATAGGCCTGCTGGTCGGCTCCGGCATCCGCACGCGAGTCGAGCTCGAGCAGCTTGATCGAGCGTCCGCACAGCTTCTGGGTCGCGTTGAAGTAGGTGACGTAGGCCTTGGTGGCCTGGCGGGCCGACTCGAAGATCCCCGGGACGGGGCCGGAGATGTCGGCGACGTTGGCCAGGGTGATCGTGGACGCCGTCACGCCGGGCTGGTCGTCGTCGAAGCCGTCGCACGAGGCCGCGCTCGGGCCGCCGTCCTCCGACTCGGGAGCGGACGTCGGCGCGCCGGGCGCAGAGCCGCCGTCGGGGTCCCCCGGGCTGCCGGAGTCGACCGGACCGCTGGCACCCACCGGACCCCCGCCGACGTCCGGGACCTCGCCGCCGGAGTCCGGGATCGCGCCCGGGTCGCTGCTGGGGTCGAGGTCGGTCACACCCACGCCGGGATCGAGCACGTCGCCGCCGCTCGCGGCCTGCCCACTCGCAGAGACCCCCGCCAGGTCGGCAGGGTCGAGCTGCGAGCCGCAACCGGCCAGCGCGAGGCTCGCGGCCAGCGCGAGGGCTGCCGCGCGGCGCCGGGTACTGATCATCAGGTCTCCGTGAGTGAGGTGTGAGTAGGCAGGATCGGTCGGGTT
This sequence comes from Nocardioides sp., assembly GCF_034670285.1. Classification (GTDB taxonomy): domain Bacteria; phylum Actinomycetota; class Actinomycetes; order Propionibacteriales; family Nocardioidaceae; genus Nocardioides. The sequence goes on from NZ_JAXMNS010000032.1 coordinate 13,926, forward strand.
GCTACTTGGCCGAGGAGAGCCCGTTGCAGGTGTACTTCGTGCTGCCGTCGGGCTTCCACTGACCGCCGGTGAGAGTGACGAAGCGCCAGCACTCTCCGGTGCCCTTGCTCCCCACCGGCTGCGGGGCGTGCATGCCGTTGGCGGTCCAGTCGTTGACCTTCCTGACCTCGGCCAGGAGCGTCTCGCGGGACAGCTTGCCGCCGAGCTTGGTGGCGAGCTCGGTGAAGAGCACGCCTGCCGACCAGGAGAAGGCCCCGAAGAACGCGGGGTTGGCACTCGGCTTCACGGCCTGGAGCGACCCGACGTAGCGAGCGGTCTCGGGGTTGCTCCCGACCTCCTCGAAGGGGGTGAAGTTCATGAAGACCGTCGTGCCCTCACCGGCGGAGCCGGCCTGCTCGACGAACTCCGGGTTGTAGTCGGTGGGGTCGCGCATGTAGAGCTCGGGCTTGAAGTTCTGCTGCTCCATCGCCTTGAGCATCCGGGCCGAGTATTGGTAGGAGGTGGTGAAGAAGACGACCTTGATGTCGTTGTCCTTCATCTGCTGCACGTAGGTCGAGTAGTTGAACTCCGAGGTGTCGATCCCCTGGAGCACCGGGAACTTCATTCCCCGCCGCTCCATGGCGTTCGTCTGGGCCGTCGCGTTCTGCGCAGCAGCGCCGGCGTTGGTGTAGAAGTACGCCGCCTTCTGCGCCGAGGCCGCTCCGACCTTCGACTTCACGAAGTCCGGGACGGCGTTCTCGAAGAAGTTCGTGTTGACCGCCTGGACGCCGAAGCAGGTCGTGCAGGCGTTGCGCTCGAAGGAGATCGGAAGAGC
>NZ_JAXMNS010000033.1:0-14620 GCF_034670285.1 Nocardioides sp.
ACTTGCGCAGGCTCGACGCCAGCTCGACGTGCTCATCGGTGATGCCGATCGACATAGAACCCATCCTCAAAACTAGAACGTGTTCCAATCCTACTAGGCTGAGGCCGTGTCCGACATGCCTGCCGACCTACCCACCGATCTACTGGCCCACGCGAGCGCCGCGAAGGGCTTCATGCCCGACGACGAGGGCGCACTCCTCTACCGCTCAGCAGCCGGGCGTGCGCCGCACGGTCCGCTGCTCGAGGTGGGCACCTACTGCGGGAAGTCGGCGATCCTCCTGGGCGCGGCGGTGCGTGAGCACGGCGGCGCCACTGGGGTCGCCTTCACCGTCGACCACCACCGCGGCTCGGAGGAGAACCAGGCCGGGTGGGAGCACCACGACGCCAGTCTGGTCGACCCCGAGTCGGGCCTCATGGACACGCTCCCGGTCTACCGTCGCACGATCGCGGCAGCAGGTCTCGAGGACCACGTGGTGGCCGTGATCGGTCGCAGCACCACCGTCAGCGCCCACTGGCGCACGCCGCTCAGCCTCGTCTTCATCGACGGCGGGCACGCCGAGGAGCACGCCCAGAACGACTACTCGGGCTGGGCGCCCTGGGTGATGGACGGCGGCTTCCTCGTCATCCACGACGTCTTCGAGCGCCCCGAGGACGGCGGCCAAGCGCCGTACCACGTGTTCCAGCGCGCGCTGGCGAGCGGCGCGTTCGCCGAGGTCGAGACCGTCGGGTCGATGCGGGTCCTGCGCCGCGTCGACGGCGACGCAGGGACCCCCGTCGGTTAGCCCGTCGGTTAGCCCGTCGGCTAGCCGCCGATCACCACCGACTCGCAGCCGCACTCGAGCGCGATCTCCTCGAAGTGCGGCGCGAGCGACGTGCCGCGCATGATGCCGGAGCCCGGCGAGGAGTGCCCGTAGGTCTCCCCCAGCGCATCGACGGCCAGGATCACCGCAGCAGCGGTGTAGGTCGTGTGCTCGACGGGCCAGTAGACGTCCTTGATCTCGCCCTCGTAGACCCAGCCGGTCCAGTAGGCGCCGTCCTCGCGGTCACGCATCAGCTGCATGTCGGCGAGCAGGTCGAGCGCCCGCTTGTGGTCGCCGACGGCGTCCAGAGCCATGGCGAGCTCGCAGGTCTCGGCCCCGGTGACCCACGGGTTGGTGTCGACGCAGTGGATGCCCATCCCAGGCACCACGAAGTCGTTCCAGCGCGGGGCGAGGTGCTCGAGGGCTGCCTCGCCGCGGATGGCGCCACCCAGGATCGGGTAGTACCAGTCCATCGAGTAGGTCGACTTGTCCTCGAAGAGGTCGCGGTGGTGTCGGATGGCGTGCCCGAGACGGCCACCCGCGAGCTCCCACTCCGGCTGCGGGTCGTCGAGGAGCTCGGCGAGGGCCACCCCGGCGCGCAGCGACTGGTAGATGCTCGACGAGCCCGCCAGCAACGCGAAGTCCTTGGTCGGGGTCCAGTTGATGCCACCGAACGGCAGCTGCTGCGAGACCACCCAATCGAGCCCGTCGCGCACCGAGGGCCAGTGCTTGACCACGTAAGCGATCTCGTGACGCACCAGCCAGTGGTGCCAGATGCCGACGGCGAAGTAGGCGCTCATGTTGACCTCGCCGCGCTCGTCGTCGACCTCGCCCGCCACGATCTTCATCGGCCACGAGCCGTCAGGGCGCTGCATCGTGGGCACCCAGTCGTAGGCACGCTCGGCGGCCTCGACCTGACCACCGACGAGCAGGGCCATCGCGGCCTCGACGTGGTTCCAGATGTCGACGTGCTCGCCGACCGTCCAGGGGATCGCCCCACAGGGCTCCTGCATGGAGGCGATGGACTGCGCGGTGAGCGCCACCTGCGCCTCGGTGAGGACGTCGCGGACGTAGGGCAGCGGCTCAGTCATCTGCGACCTCTCCCGCACCCGACACCGCACCGGGCAGGGGCTTGCGGAAGTAGAGCACCATCGACTTGCCGATCATCGGGTCGAGGACCTTGCCGGCCAGACGCAGCGCGAGCGGCTGCTTCATGATCTCCCAGACCAGGAGCTTGTGGTAGGCCTTGGCCAGCGGGTGGTTGTCGTTCTCGACGCCGACGGCGCACTTGATCCACCAGTACGGCGCGTGCAGCCCGTGGGCGTAGTCCTTGCCCTCGAAGAGCATGGCGTCGCCGGGCGTGCCGTCGTTGAACCGGCCGGCCTTGGTCACCTTGTCGACCAGCTCGTGGTCGGTGTAGATGCGGATGTGGCCACCCTCGGCGTTGTGGTAGTCGTCGCTGAGCTTCCAGTTGACGACCTCGGGGAGCCAGCGCGGCACGGAGATCGCGAGGGTCCCGCCGGGGCGCAGCACGCGCACCAGCTCCTTGATCGCGTCGACGTCGGCGTGGATGTGCTCGAGCACCTCGGCGGCGACGATCCGGTCGAACTCGCCGTCGGCGAACGGCAGGGACAGGGCGTCGCCCTGCTTGACGTCGGCCTCGGCACCCGCGGGCACCTCGTCGGCGTCCCTCATGGCGCGGAAGAGGTCCAGCACGCCGGACAGCTCGTCGGCGTCCATGTCGAAGGCCACGACGTCGGCGCCGCGGCGGTACATCTCGAAGGCGTGGCGGCCGGCGCCGCAGCCCATGTCCAGGACACGGTCGCCGGTGCGGAGGCCGAGTCGGTCGAAGTCGACGGTGAGCATCAGATGGAGTCCTTAAGGTTCTGGTCGTTCTGGAAGTCGGCGATCACGGCCTCGTAGGAGGCGGCCACGGTCTTGGCGACGGCGCGCCAGCTGAACATCTCCTGCACACGCTCACGGCCTGCGGCACCCATCGCGGCGCGACGCTCGGGGTCGTCGAGCATCCGCTCGAGGGCCTGCTTGAGCTCACCCACGTCACCGGCGGTGACCAGGTCGGCGCAGAGCCCGTCGGCGCCGACGACCTCAGGGATCGCCCCGGCCCGCGAGACGACCAGCGGGGTGGCGCACGCCATCATCTCGGCAGTGGGCAGCGAGAAGCCTTCGTAGAGCGAGGGCACGCAGGCCACCTCGGCCGAACCCATCAGCCCGACGAGCTCCTCGTCGGTGATGCCACTGACGAATCGGACGTGGGCGCCGATGCCGAGACGCTCGATGACCTTCTCGGTGCGGCCACCGGGCTGGGGCTTGCTCACCAGCACGAGCTCGGCGTCACGCTCGGTGCGCAGCTTGGCGAAGGCCTCGAGGAGGGTGACGATCCCCTTCATCGGCGCATCAGCACTGGCCATCGCCATGATCCGACCGGGCACGCGCGGCGTCGTCGGCGGCACGAACATGTCGTCGACGCCCAGCAGGATCACCTGCATCTTCGCGGGGTCCACGCCGAAGTCCTTGGCGATGTCCTTCTTCGAGGTCTCCGACGGCGTCAGGATCCAGCGGGCCTGGCGCGCCACGCGCGCCTGCATGCGCAGAAAGCCGTACCAACGACGCAGCGTGAGCTTGCGCCACGGGTTGCGCGTCTGCGCAAGGTCGATGCGGCGGTCGAAGCTGATCGGGTGGTGCAGCGTGGTGATGAGCGGCAGCCCGTAGCCCTCGATGTCGAGCATGCCCGAGCCGAGCACCTGGTTGTCGTGGGCGATGTCGAAGTCGCCGGCCCGCTCGGAGAGGATCTTCGAGATCCGGCTGCTGAAGGTCTTCGGCTCGGGGAACCCGGCCAGACACATCGTCAAGAACTCCTCGACGTCGATCCGGTCGCGGAACTCGCGCAGCTTGGGCACCCGGAACGGGTCGGGCTCGCGGTAGAGGTCCAGGCTCGGGACCTTGGTGAGCTCGACGCCCTCGTCGAGCACCGGGTAGGGCTGGCCCGAGAAGACCTCGACGCTGTGACCCAGGGCCACCAGCTCGCGGCTCAGGTGGCGCAGGTAGATCCCCTGACCGCCACAGTGGGGTTTGCTGCGGTAGGACAGCATGGCGATGCGCATACGGCACGACCTCTTTCATCGGACTTCAAGATGACTGCGACTCCGTGTGCGAGACGCGCCGGGCCGGACAGAACTAGAACGTGTTCCTATGATGGACCACAAGTTGATAGCCTAGCGGCGAATTCCTGGGAGTAAGACAAGGTCTTGCTTCCTCACCCTCAGGAGAGGTCCCCGTCCCCATGAGCACCACCAACTCGCTGGCCGTCGAGGACCTCGGCTCCACCGCTCAGCGCGAGCGCCGCAAGCGGATCCTCGACGCGACCTTCGAGCTCGCTTCCGACGGCGGGTTCGACGCCGTCCAGATGCGTGCCGTCGCCGACAAGGCCGAGGTTGCGCTCGGCACGCTCTACCGCTACTTCCCCTCCAAGATCCACCTGCTGGTCTCCGCGCTCGCACGCGAGTTCGACCGCAACGAGGTCTTGATCAGGCAGATGGGCGACATCCCCGGCGAGACCGCGGCCGAGCGGGTCAGCTACATCCTCAAGCGGACGACCCGCGGGCTCCAGGGCGACCCCAAGCTCACCGAGGCCCTCACCCGGGCCTTCATGTTCGCCGACTCCTCGGTCGCTGCCGAGATCCACTCCGTGGGCATGTCGCTCACCACGATGCTCACCCACGCGATGCACTCGGGCCAGCCCAGCGAGCACGCCGAGCCGACCCCGGAGGACGTCGCGGTGGCGCGCGTCATCGGCGACGTGTGGCTCTCCGCGCTGATGGCCTGGGTCACCGGCCGCTCGACCGCGGCCGAGACCGGCGCGCACCTCGAGACCGCGGTCGGGATGATCCTACGAGACTGAGGCGGCGGTCGTGCCGCCCAGATCCATCGGCGGCAGACCGAGCTTGCGGTGGTCCCACGAGCGCGTGCGCTCGGCGTCGAGTCGTACGACGACCCGGTTGCGGGCCATCAGCTCGACGAACGGCTTGAGCTCCTCGGTGTAGGGCGCGTTGTAGCGCTCGAAGATCCGCACGCACACGTCCCAGACGACGTCCTCGTCCTCGATGACCACGCCCGAGCCCTCCAGGGCCACGCCGCGCAGCTGGTCGTAGGTGTGTCCCGACTCGGCGAGAAAACTCATGCGCGGGTCACGCCGCAGGTTGACGACCTTCTGCGACTTGGCCTTCGTCTCGATCCACACGTGACCGTCGTGCCAGGCGTACCACATGGCGACCAGGTTCACCTGACCCTTGGGGCCCAGGGTCGCGACGGTCGAGGACCGCTGCTCGGTGAGGAAGGCGTCGACCTCGTCGTCCGCCATGACGATCTTGCCGCGTTCGTTGGCCATGGTCGAAGCCTCCCAGACCTCTCAGCCACCGAAGCCGTGGGTGGCGGTGACGCCGCCGTCGATCGCGATCTCGGCGCCGTTGATGTAGGACGCCTCGTCACTGCCGAGGAACACGTAGAGCGGGGCGACGTCCTCGGGGTGCCCGACGCGTCGCAGCGGCACCTTGGAGGCGCCGTACTCCATCGCCACGTCGCCGCCGTGCACGCGCGTCATCGGGGTGTCGATCATGCCCGGGTGCACCGAGTTGACCCGGATGTTGAACCGGCCGAGCTCGTGGGAGGCACCCTTGGTCATGCCTCGTACGGCGAACTTGGTGCCGCAGTAGGCGACGAGGTTCGACATGCCACCGAGCCCCTCGGTGGAGGAGGCGTTGATGATCGCGCCGCCACCGAGCTGCTTCATGTCGGCCACGACGGCCTTCATGCCCAGGAACGGGCCGAGCTGGTTGACCCGGAAGAGCAGCTCGTACTCGGCGGCCGGCATGTCCAGCACGGTGCCGAACCGCAGGATGCCGGCGTTGTTGGCCAGGATCCCGATCAGCCCGAAGCGGTCGTGGGTGTCGGTGACCAGCGCGGTCCACGACCCCTCGTCGCTGACGTCGTGGTGGAAGAAGTGAGCGTTGCTGCCGAGCTCGTCGGCCAGCGCCTGCCCCTCCTCCTTGGCGACGTCGGCGATGACGACCTTCGCACCCTCGGCCACGTAGGCGCGGCTGATGCCGGCGCCCTGACCCATCGCGCCGCCGGTCACGACGGCGACCTTCCCTGCAAGCCTGCCGGTCATCAGTTGGTCCTCGTCTTGTCTGCCACGGTCAGCTTCATGATGGAGTCGGCGGCGAAGCCGACGGAGGGGTCCCGGTCGGCGAAGAAGCCGCCGAGCTGGGAGTCGAGGTCGTCGGCGGTCCATGCCGCGCCCTCAGCGTCGAAGCGCTGCTCGACCACGGGAGCGGCGACCAGGGCGACCATGCCGCCGTAGACGACGAAGACCTGGCCGTTGATGGCCTCGGCCGCCGGTGAGGCGAGGTAGGCCACCAGGGGGGCGACGTGCTCGGGCGAGTATGGGTCGACCTGCAGACCCGACTCGTCCTCACCGAAGACCTGGGCGGTCATCGCGGTGCGTGCCCGCGGGCAGATCGTGTTGGCGCGGACGCCGATCTTGCCGAGGCCCCGCGCCGTCGACAGCGTGAGCGCGGTGATGCCGGCCTTGGCCGCGGCGTAGTTGGCCTGGCCGGGCGAACCACCGAGGAACGCCTCGGAGGCGGTGTTGACCACGCGCGCGTAGACGGGGGCCTCGAGCTCCTTGGACCGCGAGCGCCAGTAGGACGCCGCGTTGCGCGAGAGCAGGAAGTGGCCGCGCAGGTGCACGTGGATGACGGCGTCCCATTCCTCGTCGCTCATGTTGAAGAGCATGCGGTCGCGCGTCATCCCGGCGTTGTTGACCACGATCTCCAGCGACCCGAAGCCCTCGACCGCGGCAGCCATCATGGCGTCGGCGGTGGATCGCTCCCCCACGTCGCCCTCGACGATCGCGACCTCGGCGCCGAGGCCCTTGATCTCGTCGGCGGCCTCGTCGGCCGCTCCCGGAAGGTCGTTGAGCACGATCCGGGCGCCGGCCTTCGCAAGCGCCACCGCCTCCGCCCGACCGAGGCCCGCGCCGGCTCCGGTGACGATGGCGACCTTGCCGTCGAGCCTGGTGTCTCCCTGCTGGCCCATCTGCACCGTGTCAGTCCTCCAGCTTGATGGCCGCGCGCGGGCAGGCCGCGACGGCACGCTTGACGTCGTTGATCGTCTCCGGCGTCGTCTCCTCGGCCTTGACGACGAGGAAGTCGTCGTCGTCGAGCTCGAAGACCTCCGGGGCCATCGCCTCACACAGGGCGTTGGACTCGCAGAGGTCGAAGTCCACCTTGATCTTCATGGCTGCACCTTTCGTTGAACGTCACGGGACGGCTGGCTGAGGGAGGTCTCAGGGACCTTCGGAGGAGTGACCGGGAAACACCTTGGCGCTCGGGTCGATGGCGACGGTGGCGTTGTTGACGGCGGTGGCGGCCTCGCCGAAGCCGACGGCGATCAGGCGCACCTTGCCGTCGTACTCGGTGATGTCGCCTGCGGCGAAGACGCGCGGGAGGTTGGTGCGCATGGCGGGGTCGACGAGGACGTGCCGCTTCGACACCTCGATCCCCCACTCCTGGAGCGGGCCGAGGTCGGCGATGAACCCGAGGGCCGCGACCACCGCCTGGCACGGCAGGGTGGTCGTCTCACCCCCCGCCTCGACGTCGACGGACTCGACCGTGGCGGTGCCGTTGATCGCGGTGACCTCGGCGCTGGTGATCATGCGCACCGACGATTCCCGCACCTGCTGCACCGTGTGCTCGTGGGCACGGAAGGCCTCGCGTCGGTGGACCAGCGTCACGGAGGCGGCGACCGGTTCGAGGTGAACGGCCCAGTCGAAGGCGCTGTCTCCCCCGCCGACGATCACGACGTCCTTGCCGGCGTACGGCGCAAAGCTGGGCACGAAGAACTCCAGCCCGCGACCCAGCCAGTCGGCCTGGGCCGGGAGCGGACGCGGGCTGAACCGGCCGATGCCCGCGGTGATGAGCACGGCTCCGGCGCGCACGGCGGTGCCGTCGTCGAGGCCGACCACCACGCCGTCGTCGGTGCTCGTGAGGGTCGAGGCGGTGCGGTCCAGCAGGTACGTCGGGTCCGCGGTCGCGGCCTGGGCGACCAGGCCCTCGACCAGGTCGCGGCCCTTGACGCTCGGGAAGCCGGCCACGTCGAGGATCTGCTTCTCGGGATACATCGCGGTGATCTGTCCGCCGAGCTCGGGCAGTGAGTCGACCACCGCGACCCGGTGACCGCGGAAGCCCGCGTAGTAAGCAGCGAAGAGGCCGGTCGGGCCCGCTCCGACGATCAGGAGGTCGGCCTCGACCGTCGACAGGGGGTCCTGGGAGTCCGCGGCGGGAGTCGTCACGTCCGCGATCCTTCCCCCTCCTGGCTCGAGCAGCAATGGCTCTAGAACTATAACCTGTTCTAGTTCTGCCGAACGCTAGCCTCCTCGGTGCGACATGGCAAGATCGTCAGACCCCCCACGAGCAGAACCGGAGGACACGTGGCGAGCGACGACAGGGCGCGCGCGGGCGCCGTCTGGGCCGCCTTCGCGCACGACCCCCGCGATCACGCCCACGCGACGCTCCGTGCCTCGGACGCCGACCGCGACCTGGTCGCCGGCGTCCTCGCCTCGGCGTACGCCGACGGCCGGCTCGACCGTGAGGAGCACGATCAGCGCTCCGAGGCGGCAGCGGCTGCTCGCACCCTCGGCGAGCTGCCTCCCCTGGTCGCCGACCTCGTGCCCGACACCGTGCCGGCTCGGGCCCTCGACCCGATCGCCGTCGCGAGCGGGGCCGAGCTCGACGCCCGGGCGATCGAGCTGTGGCAGGACCGACGACGCAACGCCTTCTTCGGCTTCGTCGCGCCCACCCTGATCTGCTGGGCGATCTACCTCGCCACCAACGGCCCGACCCTCGGCGGCTTCCTGTGGCCCCTGATCGTGATGGCCGCGACCGGGGTGCACCTGCTGCGCACCCTCACCAGCGGTCCGGAGATCCGTCGCGAGGAGCGGCGCCGTCTCGAGAAGCAGCAGGCCAAGGCGCTGCGCAAGCGCACCTGGCGCCCCTAGTTCTTGCTGCTAGCGTCCCGACTCGAGCGCGACCCGGTCGATGACCGCACGGGCACGCCGCCGCCAGCGGACGATCTGCCACACGCCCAGCCCCCACAGCACGTACTGCGTGCTGAACGCCCACTGGAACGCGCTCGGCGTGTAGTCGGTGGACGCGCCCGGCGTGCGCCAGTCGAGGACCAGACCGATCCACAGCACCAGCACCAGGCTGGCCGCGAAGCCGGCCTGGTTGATGATCCCGGTGGCGCTGGCCTGCCGCTCGGCCGGGTTCGACGTGCGCGCGAGGTCGAAGCCGATCATCGAGGCGGGGCCGCCGAACCCGATCACCTGCGTCAGCACCACCAGCAGCCACAACGGGGCCGGTCCGGGCCACAGCAGGACGACGGTCCAGGCCACGACGATCGCGGCGACGATGCTGAGCACCATTGACGAGCGGTGCCACGGGTGGCGGGCGACCAGCAGTCCCAGCAGCGGGCCCGAATACATGAAGGCGACGACGATCAGGGTGAGGAGCACCCCGGCCTGGGTCGGGGAGAGGCCCTCGCCCTGCACGAAGTAGGGGTAGCCCCACAGCAGCGCCATCGCGGTGGCGTTGAACTGCGTGGTGAAGTGCATCCAGAAGCCCAGGCGCGTGCCCGGGTGCGACCAGGACGCCGCCAGGCTCGAGCGGACGCCCGGCCAGGAGAGCCGCGGGCCCGACATCCGGCGCCCCTCGGGCGCGTCGCGCACGACCAGCAGCACGCCGAGCGCCAGCACCAGCCCGAGAGCGGCCGAGGTGAGGTAGGCGGCCGTCCAGCCGACCTCGCGCAGGGCGAACGTCATCGGCACCGCCGCGGCGACCGCACCGAGCTGGCCGATCGTGCCCGAGAACTGCGTGATCAGGGGCACCCGGCGTGCCGGGAACCACCGGCTGACCAGCCGCAGCACGCAGATCCAGGTCATCGCGTCGCCCATGCCCACGAAGGTGCGGGCCACCAGGGCGCCGGCGTAGCTCTCGGAGAGGGCGAAGCCCGTCTGCGCCGCGCTCAGGACCACCACCCCGCCCAGCATCACCGCGCGCGGTCCGTAGCGGTCGACCAGCAGACCGACCGGGATCTGCATGGCTGCGTAGACCAGCAGCTGGAGCATCGTGAAGACGGCCAGCTGCGAGGCCGTGATGCCGAAGCGGTCGGAGGCCTCGAGCCCCGCCACCGCCAGTGACGTGCGGTGGAAGATCGCCAGCAGGTAGGTCGCCACGGCGACGCCCCACACGGCGTAGGCGGCCGGTCCGCCCAGGCGCGAGGTCACGGAGGGAGGCTAGCCGCGGTCGGCGCTGCGCCTCACTTCGTCGCCTCCATCATCTGACGGAGCTCCTTCTTGAGGTCGTTGATCTCGTCGCGGAGCCGGGCGGCGAGCTCGAACTGCAGCTCGGCGGCGGCGGTGCGCATCTGCTCGGTCAGGTCCTGGATGAGCTCGGCCAACTCAGAGCTGGGCAGGCCGGCGAGGTCCTTGGCGTGGTGGCCGGACGCTTTGTCACCGAGCACCGGGACCGTCTGGCGCCCGCCGGCCTTCGGCTTCACGCCGCCGGCGCGGCCCTTGGCCGCCGTGCCTGCCCAGGTCTGCAGCAGGGCCTCGGTGTCCTCGGAGTCGCGCGCCAGCATCTCGGTGATGTCGGCGATCTTCTTGCGCAACGGCTGCGGGTCGACCCCGGCGGCCTTGTTGTAGGCCACCTGCTTCTCACGACGACGGTTGGTCTCGTCGATCGCGCGCTCCATCGAGGGCGTGATCTTGTCGGCATACATGTGCACCTGGCCCGAGACGTTGCGCGCCGCGCGACCGATCGTCTGGATCAGGGACTTGTCGGAGCGCAGGAAGCCCTCCTTGTCGGCGTCGAGGATCGAGACCAGCGACACCTCGGGGAGGTCGAGACCCTCGCGGAGCAGGTTGATGCCGACCAGGACGTCGTACTCCCCCATCCGCAGCTCGCGCAGCAGCTCGATGCGACGCAGCGTGTCGACCTCGGAGTGCAGGTAGCGCGTGCGGATGCCGGCGTCGAGGAGGTAGTCGGTGAGGTCCTCGGACATCTTCTTGGTCAGCGTCGTGACCAGCACCCGCTCGTTCTTCTCGGCCCGGGTGCGGATCTCGTGGATCAGGTCGTCGATCTGGCCCTTGGTCGGCTTGATCACGACCTCGGGGTCGATCAGGCCGGTCGGTCGGATGATCTGCTCGACGACGTCGCCCTCGACCTTGTCGAGCTCGTAGTTGCCCGGGGTCGCGGAGAGGTAGATCGTCTGACCGACGCGCTCGAGGAACTCCTCCCAGCGCAGCGGACGGTTGTCCATCGCGCTGGGCAGCCGGAACCCGTGGTCGACGAGGTTGCGCTTGCGCGACATGTCGCCCTCGTACATGCCGCCGATCTGCGGGATCGCCACGTGCGACTCGTCGACGACGACGAGGTAGTCCTCGGGGAAGTAGTCGAGCAGGCAGTTGGGCGCCGAGCCGGGCTCGCGGCCGTCCATGTGCATCGAGTAGTTCTCGATGCCCGCGCAGGAGCCGACCTGGCGCATCATCTCGATGTCGTAGGTGGTGCGCATGCGCAGCCGCTGCGCCTCGAGCAGCTTGCCCTGCCGCTCCAGCTCGGCGAGCCGGGCCTCGAGCTCGGCCTCGATGCCGCGCACGGCACGCTCCATGCGCTCGGCCCCGGCCACGTAGTGGGTCGCGGGGAAGACGTAGAGCTCGTTGTCGTCGGTGATGACCTCGCCGGTGACCGGGTGCAGGGTCATCAGCCGCTCGATCTCGTCGCCGAAGAACTCGATGCGCACGGCGTGCTCCTCGTAGACCGGGAAGATCTCGAGGGTGTCGCCGCGGACCCGGAAGGTGCCGCGGGTGAAGCTCATGTCGTTGCGGGTGTACTGGATCTCGACGAGCTGACGCAGGATCGAGTCGCGGTCGCGCTCCTCGCCGACGCGCAGCCGCAACATGCGGTCGACGTACTCCTGAGGCGTGCCGAGGCCGTAGATGCACGAGACCGTGGAGACCACGATGACGTCGCGGCGGGTCAGCAGCGAGTTGGTGGCCGAGTGGCGCAGCCGCTCGACCTCCTCGTTGATCGAGGAGTCCTTCTCGATGTAGGTGTCGGTCTGCGGGACGTAGGCCTCGGGCTGGTAGTAGTCGTAGTAGGAGACGAAGTACTCGACGGCGTTGTCGGGGAAGAGCTGGCGCAGCTCGTTGGCGAACTGGGCGGCGAGCGTCTTGTTGGGCTGGAGCACCAGCATCGGACGCTGCACCTGCTCGGCCACCCACGCGACCGTGGCGGTCTTGCCGGTGCCGGTGGCACCGAGGAGGACGACGTCCTCGACGCCGCCGGAGACGCGCTTGGAGATCTCCTCGATCGCCGCCGGCTGGTCGCCCGCGGGCTGGTAGTCGGAGACCACCTTGAACGGGGCGACGCGGCGCTCGAGATCTGTGACTGGACGCATGGGACCAGCCTACGGTCGACCACCGACACCTTCGTGGGCCAGCCGTGCAGGCCGCCGTGCAGGACCGTTCAGAGGATGCGGCCGAGCGGACGCAGGAACGACTCGGTGAACTTGCGGTGCAGGTCTCGGGCCTCCCACTCGTAGCGGGTCAGCGGCGCGCAGTTGGTCTCGTCGGTGAGGAAGATCTTCTCCAGGGTCGCTGCCAGCCCGGGGTCGATCACCTCGAGGTTGATCTCGTAGTTGCCCTGGAGGCTGAGACGGTCGATGTTTGCGGTGCCGACCGTCGACCAGGTGCCGTCGACGGTCGCCGTCTTGGCGTGCACCATCGCGCCCTTGAAGCGCAGGATCTTCACCCCGGCGTCGAGCAGCTGGCTGAAGTAGCCGCGCGAGACCCAGTCGGCCACGATGTGGTTGGACTTCAGCGGCAGCAGCAGGCGTACGTCGACGCCGCGCCGAGCGGCATCCTTGAGCGCATCGACGAAGTCCTGGTCGGGCAGGAAGTAAGCCTGGGTCATCCACACGTTGCGGCTCGACCGGTTGATCGCCTCGAGGTACATCGCCCGGATGGGGAACATCCACAGGCGCGGCACGTTGCGCTGCACCCGGATCTTCGACTCCCACGTCGAGGCCGTCTCGAGGAGCAGCGGCCGCTCGCTGTGCCGCAGGCGACGGCGGCGGTGCAGGTTCCAGAAGTCGGCGAAGGCCCGCTTGAGGTCCCACACCCCGGGCCCGGTGATGCGCACGTGCGTGTCGCGCCACTCGGTCTCGTAGGCGTCACCGATGTTGTAGCCGCCGACGAAGCCGACGGTGTCGTCGACCACGAGGATCTTGCGGTGGTCACGGCCGTAGCCGCGGAGGTCGAAGAAGCGCCACCCCGCGGCGTACAGCGGGAACTTCAGCACCTTCATCGTCGCCGGGAAGCGCTTGAACACCGGCGAGACGACGAGGTTGGCGAAGCCGTCGTAGATGCAGTAGACCTCGACGCCACGCTCGGCAGCCTCGGCGAGGGCCCGCTTGAAGCGCTCGCCGGTGCGATCGCCCTTCCAGATGTAGGTCTCGAAGAGGACCTGGCGCTTGGCGCCCTCGATCGCCGCGATCATGTCGTCGTACAGGTCGCGCCCGTAGGTGTAGGTCGTGATCGTGCCCTCGCCCACCTCGACCGTCGTCGGCGCAGTGGTCGGGAAGGCCACCGGCTTCTTGCCGCGCTTGCGGTAGGAGTCGACCACCGACATCGTCACCGCGATCAGCACCTGGAGACCGAGCACCGTCAGCAGCACGCGTCGCAGCAGTCTCACGCTGCGCTCGACGTGCCTGGTCCTTCTCACACCCGGCAGCCTAGTGCGGTGCAACAGGTCCAGTCGGGAGGGTCACACTCCACCGGGCGAGATGTGACCCGGAAACCGCCACCGAAGGGCGTTCAATCGTCCGGTGAGCATCACCACCGAGCAGGCCGCCGCCGTCAGCACGACCCGACGGTGGTCCATGCTCGGCGCGAGCACGTCGGCCCAGGCCGCGAGCGCCGTGATGGCGCACGGCCCGGCGTTCCTCATCCCCACCCTGGTGTCGCAAGAAGGCCTGAGCCTGGTGCGCGCGGGGGTCATCGCTGCTGCGCCCACCCTCGGGGTGATGCTGTCCCTGGTCGTGTGGGGCCTGCTGACCGACCGCCGCGGCGAGCGACTGGTATTGCTCCTGGGCCTCGGCCTGACGACCGTGGCCGGTCTGGCCGCCGTCCTGTCGCCCAGCCTGACCTGGCTCACGGTGGCGCTGTTCCTCGGCGGCGCGTCGGCCGCCAGCACGAGCGCCGCCAGCGGTCGGGTGGTCGTCGGGTGGTTCTCCCCCCGGCGGCGCGGTCTGGCCATGGGGATCCGTCAGATGTCCCAGCCGGTCGGCGTGGGCGTGGCGGCGATCAGCATCGCCGTCGTGGCAGACGTCCACGGCGTGTACGCCGCGATGTGGGTGCCCACCATCGCCACGGCGCTGGCTGCTGTCCTCGTGGCTGCGCTGGTCATCGACCCGCCCCGACCCGCGCTCGTGGACGGACCGGCTCCCAACCCCTACCGCGGCGACCGCTTCCTCGCCCGCATCCACGCGGTGTCGGTGCTCCTGGTGGTGCCGCAGTTCGTCGTGTGGACCTTCGCCCTGGTCTGGCTCGTCCAGGACCGCGGCTGGTCGCCCGGGGCCGCCGGCACGCTCGTCGCGCTCGCCCAGGTCGGTGGCGCCGCGGGCCGCATCGCCGCAGGCCAGCTCTCCGACGTGGACGGCTCGCGCATGCGGCCGCTGCGGTGGGTC
>NZ_JAXMNS010000034.1:0-14506 GCF_034670285.1 Nocardioides sp.
GATGGACTACCAGGTGCTCGAAGCGCAGCCCGACGTGCTGGCCGCGATGCACTCGGTCAAGTTCGCCAAGGTGGTGCGCCGCAGCATCCACCTGACGCCGTTCGGCGAGGACTTCGTCAAGTCGTGTCTGATCGAGGAGACCAAGGTCGACGCCGACTTCCCCGAGCACGCCACCCCGCCCGCCGCCGACTCCGGTGACCAGCGCTCCTGAGGGCCGGCCCCGCTGCTGTTGATCGCCCGACTACCGGCACAGGAGGAACCATGTTGCGTCATTCCGCTCTCGGCCTGGCTGGGGTCGGGCTGGTCGAGCTCACCGCGAGCCTGCGCGGGACGTCGGTGATCGACACCGTGGGGTCGGTCGTCGTCGATCTCGCGCCGCTGCCGGTCGTCGAGCAGACCGTCCGGTTCGTGGGCATCGCCGACAAGCACCTCACCCGGTTCGGCATCGCCACCACGGCGGCGGCCACGGCTGGATTCGCCCTCGAGCGAGCCGGCGCTGCTGCTCCGCCGCGGTGGGCTGCAGGCCTGGGACTCCTCGCCGGCACGGCCGCCCTCGTGCGAGCGCGTCGACGGCTGGCGGAGCGGACGGCGCGGCTCGAGCGGGTGCCTGCGCACGTGGAGCCCCTGCTGGAGGCGCCGACCTCGGACGACGGTGCCGAGGAGTGGCCCGGCCTCGAGCCCTTCGTCACCGACCCCGGCCGGTTCTACGTCACCGACGTCAACATGCGTCCGCCTGCGATCGACCTCGACGCGTGGCGACTGCAGGTGGGCGAGGCGGAGTTCTCGTACGCCGACCTGCTGCGACTCGGGCTGCAGCACCGGCACGCGCTGCTGGCCTGCGTGCACAACCGGCTCGGCTGGGACCGCATCGGACAGTCCACCTGGACCGGGGTGCCGGTCGGAGAGGTGCTCTCGGCCGCTCACGTCATCGACCGCGACAGCGCGCCCGGTCACGGTCTGGACCTGGTCATGACCGCGGTGGACGGCTATCGGCAGGTGCTGCCGCTCGAGACGGCCCTCGGGGCGGACAGCTGGGTGGTCGTGGGGATGGGCGGGTCGGCGCTGCCCGCGAGCCACGGCTTCCCCGCCCGGGTGATGACCCCCGGGGTGGTCGGTCAGTACAACGGCGTGAAGTGGCTCGCACGTCTCGACGTCGTCCCGTCGGGCTCGGTCGAGGCGACCTGGGTGGCGCGAGGCTGGCCCCGCGAGACGGTGTGGCTGCGACCGATGGCCCGCATCGACTCCCCGGCCCGCACCGGGATGCCTCCGCGCCTTCCCCGCCGCTTGCCGTCACTGCCGGCCGGACCGACGACGGTCGTCGGCACCGCCTGGCATCCGCCGCACGGCGTCGCCGCGGTCGAGGTGCGCGTCGACGACGGGCCCTGGCAGCGCGCCGAGCTCGCCCGCGAGGTCTCGCCCAGCTCGTGGCGACGCTGGCGCCTGGAGGTCCCCCTCGACGAGGGACGCCACACGCTCACGGCTCGCTGCATCAGTCGCGACGGCACGGTGCAGGAGGCGCGGCCCTCGCCGCCGTTCCCCGACGGCACGACCGGCCACCACCAGGTGCGGCTGCGGGTCCGCTAGGCGCTGACCGGCTACGTGCGGACGGCGCCGAGCTAGTCGCCGGAAGGCACGGTGGCGGTGATGACGGTGCCGTCGGCGCGGTACATGCCGACCGGGTTGGGCGGCTCGCCGGAGATGCGGGCGCCGTGGCCGTCGAGGGCGACGACGACCTCGTTGTCGGGCGCGACGGTGACCTTCTCCCCGCGGATCTCGAAGGTCAGGGGACGGGTGCCGTCCTCGATCGTCAGCTCGAGGTCGTCGGCGCGCACGCACACCCGGACCCGGGTGCCGCGCAGCGTCAGCCGGAAGGTCAGTTCGTCCCAGCCGTCGGGCAGGCGCGGGTCGAGGCTCCAGCGGCCGGCGCCGAGGTCGCGGAAGCCGCCGAAGCCCGAGACGAGCGCGCTCCACACGCCGCCGGTCGAGGCGACGTGGACGCCGTCGGAGGTGTTGGCGTGGCGGTCGGCGAGGTCGACGAAGAGCGCTGCGTGGAAGTAGCGCAGCGCGAGGTCGTGGTAGCCGACCTCTGCGGCGATGATCGCCTGCACGACGGCCGACAGCGTGGAGTCGCCGGTGGTGATCGGGTCGTAGTAGTCGAAGTCCGCCTTCTTCTGCTCCATGGTGAAGTCCTCACCCTGGAGGAAGAGTGCGAGCACCACGTCAGCCTGCTTGAGCACCTGGAAGCGGTAGATCACCAGCGGGTGGTAGTTGAGGAGCAGCGGCCGCTTCTCGACCGGGGTCTTGCCGAGGTCCCACATCTCGCGCTCGAGGAAGTGGGCGTCCTGCGGGTGGATCCCGAGGTGCTCGTCGAACGGGATGGTCATCGCCTCGGCGGCGCGGGCCCAGTTGTAGACCTCGTCCTCGTCGAGCCGCACGCGCTGAGCCATCGAGCGGTAGGCCTCGGGCCGGTGCTCCTGCAGGAACGAGACCGCCTCGGCCGCACGGCGCAGGTTGAAGCGCGCCATCACGTTCGTGTAGAGGTTGTCGTTGACGACCGTCGTGTACTCGTCGGGTCCGGTCACCCCGTGGATGTGGAACGCCGACCCCTCCTCGTTGCGCCAGAAGCCGAGGTCGTACCAGAGCCGGGCGGTCTCGACGAAGATGTCGATCGCCTGGTGGTCGAGGAACTCGTAGTCGCCGGTGGCGCCGACGTACTGGCTCAGCGCGTACGAGATGTCGGCGTCGATGTGGTACTGCGCGGTGCCGGCTGCGTAGTACGCCGACGCCTCCTCGCCGTTGATGGTGCGCCAGGCGAAAAGCGCGCCCTTCTGCGCGAGCTGGCGGGCTCGGCGACGCGAGGACTCGAGCAGCGAGTGACGGAAACGCAGCGCGTTGCGGGCGGCGCCGGGGCTGGTGTAGGTGAGGAACGGCATCACGTAGATCTCGGTGTCCCAGAAGAAGTGGCCGCCGTAGCCGGAGCCGGTCACCCCCTTGGCCGGGATGCCGATGCCGTCGGCGCGGGCCGACGCCTGGTTGATCGCGAAGAGGTTCCACCGCACCGCCTGCTGGATGGCGGGCTGACCGGGCACCTCGACGTCCGAGCGCTTCCAGAACGCGTCGAGCCAGGCCTCCTGGTCGTCGAAGTGCTGGGCGATCCCTTCGTGCTTCACGCGGTCGAGCGTGCGGGCGCACCGGTCGAGCAGCTCGCGGGTGGGCACCACCTTCGCGGTGTGGTAGCTGACGGTCTTGGTGAGCTTGATCTTCTCGCCGGGACGGGCGTTGACGCGGTAGATCGCCTTCACGATGTCGTCGCTGCGCTCGTAGGCCGCGCTGTGCTCGTTGTTGGTCTCGAGGTGGTGGTCGGCGGCGAGGGCGATCGTCATCCCGCTCTCGGCACACTTGTAGCGCAGCGAGAGCCGGTCGTCAGGCAGGTCGCCGTCGACGAAGTCCTCGGTCTCCGAGATCAGCACCCGCTGCGCGAACCGCTCCGCCTTGCGGGGGTCGAGCGCCTGGGCGGCCTCGGCGATGTCGACGGCCGCGCCACGGTCGGCGTCCTGGCGGTTGAGCACCTGCGAGCTGATCGCCACCGGGGCCGAGGAGTCGAGCAGGGTGACCTCGAAGGTCATCACGGCGAGGTGGCGCTGGGTGAACGACACCATCCGGGTGCTGTCGACCTGCACGCGCTTGCCGCTGGGCGTGCGCCAGAGGACGTGGCGCGAGAGCACGCCGGTGCGGAGGTCGAGCGTGCGTCGGTAGTCGACCAGGTCGGCGGTCGACAGCTCGAGCGGCTCGTCGTCGACGTAGAGCCGAATGATCTTGGCATCGGGGGCGTTGACGATCGTCTGCCCGACCTTGGCGAAGCCGAAGGCCTCCTCGGCGTGCTGGATGGGCCAGGTCTCGTGGAAACCGTTGAGGAAGGTGCCGTTGGCGTCGAAGTCGCGGCTCTCCTCGTAGTTGCCGCGCAGCCCGAGGTAGCCGTTGCCGACGCTGAAGATGGACTCGGTCACGCCGAGGTCGGTGGCGTCGAAGCGGGTCTCGACCAGCTTCCACTCATCGATCGGGAAACGGCTGCGGTCGAGGGGGTCGATCGCCTCCGGGGCGACGTGACTCGCGCCGTGGTGGGCCTGACGGTCGGCGACGACGGGGTCGAGGGTGCTCATGCGGGGCCTTCCTGGGGGGTGTCCTGAGTGGTTCCCGAGAGCAGCTCGCCGAGGTCGGCCACGACGACGTCGGCACCGGCGGCGAGCAGAGCCTCGACCCCGACACCGCGGTCGACGCCGATCACGAGACCGAAGTCGCCGGCCGCGCCGGCGGCGACTCCGCTGGTGGCGTCCTCGACGACGACTGCGGTGTGTTCCGGCACGCCGAGCTCGCGCGCGGCCTCCTGGTAGGTGTCGGGGGCCGGCTTGCCGGCGATGCCGCGCTCGGCGGCGACCCCGCCGTGCACGACGACCGGGAAGTAGTGGGCCACGCCTGCCGCGAGGAGCACGTCGGGAGCGTTCTTCGACGACGACACGATCGCCATCTTCGTGCCGGCGGCCTGCAGCTGGTCGAGCAGCGCCACCGACCCCGGGTAGGCCACGACACCCTCCGCGCGCAGCACCTGGGCGAACGCGTCGTTCTTGCGGTTGCCGAGACCGCACACGGTCAGCGCCGAGGGGTCGTCGTCCGGGGTGCCTTCGGGCAGCTCGATGCCACGCGAGGCGAGGAAGTCGCGGACGCCGTCGTAGCGAGGCTTGCCGTCGACGTGGTCGAAGTAGTCCTGGTCGGTGTACGGGTCCTGGCCGGGTAGGCCGCCCCGCTCGACGAGGAAGTCGTTGAACATCGCGGCCCAGGCGCGCATGTGGACCTCGGCGGTGGGCGTGATGACGCCGTCGAGGTCGAAGAGCACGGCTTCGTAGTCGTTCCAGTCCATGCCGGGCACAGTAGTGGCCGGATGTTTCGGGGACGCAGTCGTCACGGAGTCTGTGGAGTCCGGGTGAATCGTCAGCCCACCTCGAGCGGGGTGTCGGCCTGCAGGCGGATCGTGAAGATCGAGCCGCGTTCGGCGCCGGGGGTGTAGGACACCTCGCCCTGCTGCGCCTGCGCGAGCGTGCGGACGACGTACAGCCCCAGGCCGGTGCCGGTCGCGACGGCGCCGTGCGCGCGAGCGAACTCGCGGAAGAGGTGGTCGCGGAACTCCACCGGCACGCCCTCGCCGTGGTCGACGACGTCGATGCAGACGAGGTCGTCGCGCTCGGTGCACGGGCGCACGCGCACCAGGAACGGTGCCTCGCCGTACTTGTGGGCGTTGCTGAGCAGGTTGGTGATCATCTGCTCGAGCCGCAACGGGTCGGCGCGGACCGCTCGGTCGTCCTCGTAGGCGACGTCGACGTCGAAGCGGGTCTCGACGATGCCCTGCACGATCGTGCGGGGCTCGACGACCTGGAGATCGACGCGCAGCGTGCCGCGTTGGATCTGCGCGGCGGTCAGCAGGTCAGCGGTGATCTGGTCGAGGATCCGGGCCTGTCGGGCCACCGAGGTCAGCAGTCGGTCGTGCATGGCGTCGTCCATCTGGTTGCCGTCCCAGGCCAGGGTCTCGGCGATGCCGCAGAGCACGGCCACCGGTCCACGCACCTCGTGGGCGGTCGTGGCGATCGCCCGGCGCAGCAGGCCGACGTCCTCGGCTGCGGAGTCGAGGAACACCAGGATCGACCAGCCGGTACGACGCAGCGAGGCGCGCACCCGGCCGCCGTCGACCTCGGCCTCGAAGGAGGCATCGGAGTCCAGGCGGTGGTAGGAGACCAGGGCAGCCAGCTCGGAGGCGACCATCGCGAGGGGGGTGCCGGCCTTGTCGGTGCCGAGCAGCCGGGCGCCGAGCGGGTTGGCGTGCACGATCCGGAAGAGCGGCTCGTCGGCCAGCTCGATGACGCCGTACGGAGCGACGCGCAGGGCCTCCCAGGCGGAGACGTTCGCGGGGCCGGCCCCGGACCCACCGCCGCGGGTGCGTTCGGGCGCACGAGGGGTGCTCGTGGTCGACTCGGCTGACGGCACGGACACCTCCGTCGGCGGAGTGGTCGAGTCCGCCGCGGCCGAGGACTCCGTGTCGCCCGAGCGTCCAGCGGCCGGCGGCGGATGCTTGGCGACCGTGTCGACCTTGTCGACCTTGTCGACCTTGTCGGCGTGCAGGCTCGTGCTCCCGTTGTGCGGGGCGTCGGCCGACACGACCGAGAGCGAGCGGCGCAGGATGTGGCTCCCCGAGCAGACCTCGCGGACGTAGTCGAGGATCGTGTTGAGCGGGGCGCCCTTCTGCACGTAGCCGTCGGCGCCGGCGTTGACCGCCCGCTCCGACATGTGCTGGGCGCCGAAGCCGGAGAGCACCACGATCTTGCCCTTCGGCGTGAGCCGGCGGATCTGGGGGAGCGCCTCGATGCCGTCCATCACCGGCATGGCGAGGTCGAGCAGCACGACGTCCGGCACGAGACGACGCACGGTGTCGATGCCCTCCTGGCCGTCGCCAGCCTCGCCGACCACCTCGAACCCGCCGCGGGTCAGCGCGATCTTGAGCAGGTCGCGCAGGTCTGCGGTGTCGTCGATGACCACGACGCTCAGCGGCGGTGTCGTCGCAGCGAGGGCATTCACGTGGGGTTCTCCTCGCTCGTGGGTCCGTCTGCGTCGGTGACGTGTGTTGCCCGCTGGTGGAGATCGAGCACGGCAGGGGCGCTGCGCAGCAGCTTGATGTCCATCTGCTCTGAACCGAGCAGATTTGTGATGATACGACTCGCGGAGGCGATCGAGGTGTCAAGTGCGAGAGTCGCCTTCTCCGGATCGCCGAGGTCCAGCGCCATCTTGGAGACCACGAGGCCTTGGAGCACGGAGTCGTTGAGCTCGAGAGCCTGCTGCTCGCGCAGGCGAAGATCCTCGAAGAGGGCGGCGCCCTCCATCAGGGCGCCGTAGTTGCGACGCAGCGACCAGTAGTAGAGGGCCACCAGGGCGCCGATGATGTCCCAGATGGCGAGCGGCCACCCCCAGGCGGCACGCATCGAGAGCCCTTGGTCGTCGCTGGTGAAGGCGGGCAGGAGCATGTGGACGGCGTGCGACCCGTGATGCACCGCGCAGGTGAAGAAGATCGCCGCGGTGGCGGCGCCGAGCGGGTTGCTGCGGAGCTGGTTGCTGCGCGCGAGGGGCAGCACGATCGCTGCGGAGATGAAGAAGTAGGCCACCGCGATGACTGCGTTGGCCGCCATGCCGATCTGCCAGGTCATGAGGGTGCACCTTCTTTGGGGAGTGGAGGGGCCATGGAGCTCAGGAGGGTGCCCCCGTCAGGATCAGCATCGCCGTGACGACGACTGCAGCGCCGACGGCGAAGCGGGTGCTCGGATGCCAGTCGAACCAGTCGGGGAGCGTCAGGGGTGCGCGGCCTTGGAGCAACCGGACGGAGGCGACGAGACAGAGGACCTCCCACAGCACGCAGACGACGTCCCAGCCCCCGAGGGGATGGCGTTCGGGGAGCAGGCCGAAGGGGAGCGCGCCGAGTCGGGTCCAGGCCCAGAGGACGATCAGACCGCCGTGCAGCGCGAGCCCGAGACGGAGTGCGGAGAGGCGCGGCCGGGAGACCATCGACGCCACCCAGCAGAGCTGGGCCGTGCCGGCGATGAGCAGACCGATCGAGGAGACCGGCTCCGACCTGAGGTGAGCGGGACCGACTGCGAGGTGGATCCCGGCGGCAGCGGTCGCGGCGACGAGGGCGAGGGGGAGGCCCAGGGCTCCGGACGGCGCCGACCAGGTGGAGGTGGTCCGGGACGGCGTGGGCTGCCGGGGCAGGGTGAGGACGCTCTGCCCGGCGACCTGGCGAGCGCCGAGGCTCAGCGCTGCGCGCAGCTCGGCGCTCTGCCGAGCGCGGGCGTCGGCCGCGAGACGGAGCCGGCGACGCTCGAGCACGTGGGGGAGCAGCAGCGCGGCCAGACCCCACAGGCCGAGCAGCACCATCAGGCTGTGCAGGCCGTGGGCGAGCATGCTGGCGCCGGCCACGGTCGCAGTGGCGGTCACGAGGGGTCCCTCATGGCGTAGTCCTCATCCCCAGTCCTCCCGTCGCGGCCCTCCCGGACAGCGATCAGCGCCAACGGTAGGACGATCCCTGGGGCGGCGCGGTGAATTCACATCAATCGCACAGCGCGCGACGTCGGCCGCCGAGGCAGCGCGGGAGAGGCTCGAGAGACGCGAGCGAGACCCGAGACCGAGAGCGTCCGCGGCGTCCGCCTCCAGAGGCCCTTCGCGGCGCGAGGCCGGCGGCGGGACGTCCGGAGGCGGCGGCCACGGACACGATCTGGGAGGGACGGTCCACCACTCCCCGCGGCGGACCGTCCCGGGTGCTCCAGCCCGCTGGGGGGCAGGGCCGGTCAACTCCCAACACTGCCGTGCCCGATCCCGAGGAGGGTATGTACGAAGATCCGAAGGAAACTTTCGCGAGAGCTGTGAAAGGGTCCGAAAGGCGCTCAGCCGCGGCAGGAGCGAGCGCGCGGGAGCGAGAAATAGAGCTCGGCGCCACTCGTGGGTCCGTAGACGGCTCGGAACCGTCCGCCGTGACGCTCGACGATCTGGGAGGCGAGCGCGAGGCCGTGGTCGACGGTCGGGTCGCGTCCGTTGTCGCGGACGACGAAGACCGCGAGACGACTGGAGTGGATCGGCCCCCCGGGTGCCCCAGGTGGCCCAGGTGGCCCAGGTGGCCCGGGTGGCTGGGGTGGCTGGGGTAGCGCCCGCCTCAGCTCGATGCGTGCCAGCGGCTCGTGAGCCGTGTGCCGGACCGCCTGGTGCAGCAGGTGCTCGAGCAGGACCCTGACGAGGCCCGGGTCCGCGGTCGCCGCCAGCCCGTCGTCGATGGTGAAGTCGAGGTCCTGTCGGCGCGCGGAGGTGCTGAAGGAGTGCGCGACGCCCAGGGCGATGGCGGTGAGGTCCACGACGATCAGCGCCTCCGACCGCTCGAGGTGTGGACGGCGGCAGTCGGCGCTCGCCTCGAGCGTGGCCGTTCTCAGTGGTGGCCGCAGCGAGTCGGGTTCCACGTCGAGCTCTCTCTCGTCGAGTGGCAGTACGGGTCGCTGGGTGTCCCGTGCCCGACCAGCAGCGGCGGTATGCGCTGGGGACGCCCGACGGTCGGAAGGGCGGCCGGCCCGTCGGTTGAGCCCGCGTACTCAGCGAGCCCTGAGTCCCAAAGGGGTGCGGGCCGGCGTCGACCTGGGCTGCAATGGCCTCATGCCCCGTTACGCGGATCCCGCGCTGTGCCCCGACTGCGGGGCGACCCTCCCCGTAGCACCCGAGACGTGTCCCGCGTGTGCGCTGCCACTGCGTGGTCCGGTGGCCGGCGAGCTGCTGAGCACGCTCCAGCACGCCGACGAGCTGCTCGTGCAGCTCCGCTCCTCGGCGCCCGCGTCGTCTGACGCGTCCCTGCTCCCGGGCATGGCTCCGGCCTCGACGACGGTTTCGACGACATTGCCCCCGCGGCAGGGCGGCCGAGGGCTGTCGGCGCCCTCGGTGCCGAAGATCCTTCTCGGTCTCGGAGCCGCCTGCCTGCTGGTGGCGGCGGTCATCTTCCTCGCGGTGGCCTGGTCCTGGCTGGGCATCGGCGGTCGCACGGCGGTCCTGGTGGCAGCGACGGTGGCCAGCGCAGCGGTGGGCGTGCGGCTGGGACGCCGTGGCCTGCGGATCGCCGGTGAGGCGTTCAGTGCGATCGCGCTGGGCCTGCTCGTGCTCGACCTCGTGGGTGCCGAGAACGCGGGTTGGCTCGGTGACATCTCGGGCAGCGCCCTCGGCGTGGTCATCGGCCTGGTCGTGGCGGCGGTCGCCGTCGGGCTGTTGACCGCGCTCGGCGTCGAGCAACGGCCTCTCGTGGTCCCGCAGGCAGCGATCGTCGTCGGCCTCCTGCTGGCTACCGGGTTCGCGCTCGACCTGACCGACACGACCCGGGTGATGCTGGTCATCGACGTCCTCGCGTGCGCCGCGGTGGTGCGACTCGCCCTGGGTCGCCGGGTCCCGGTGGTCGTCGTCGGTCTGGTCCTGGTCGGGATGCTCTGGTGGACGGTCCTGATCTCTCAGGGCTTCATCGAGGCCCTCGTCCACGAGGACGAGGTGACCCTGCGCAGTCTCTGGGTCGCCGGCGACGTCCACGGCTACGGGCTCCTGGCGGCGGTGGTGCTGTCGCTGCTGCCGATCGCGGTGGTGCCCGGTCGCGACCGCGCATGGCAGGTGGCGATCGCGGTCGCGGGGCTCGTCGCGACACCGACCGCGCTGTTCGCTGCTCTCGACAACGGGGCGACTGCCGCTGCGGCCGCATGGGGGGTGGCACTCCTGGTGTGGACGCTCATCGCGGTCGCGGTCGACTCCTCGCCGAACATCGCCCTCGCTGCCCGCGCGACGATGGCGGTGCGGGTGCCGCTCGCTCTCTCCGCCGTGGTCGTGGTCGGCTTCCTGGCGGGCGTCGGCGCGCTCGGGACGGAGCGACTGCTGGTGCTGGGGGAGCCGTTCACCCGCGATTACGACGTCACCCTCGGTCCGTTGACGTCACCGGTCCATCCGGCGCTCGTCGTCCCGGGCGCGCTCGTTCTGCTCGTGGCCGCCTACGTGGCCCTGCGCTGGCGACGTCGGGTCCCGGAGGTCGCCGGACTCGCCCTGCTGCTGGCCGCGCTCACCACTCTGGTCCAGTACGACGTCTGGCTCGGCGCGGTGGTCGCGACCCTGGTGGCCGCGGGGCTGGTCGCCGTCGGGGTGGCGTTGCGGGCGTCCCCCCAGAGCGCCCGGGTCGAGCCGCTCGCCGCCGCCGTCGCGACGGTCCTGCTCGGACTCGGGGTGGTCGTCGCCCTGCCGAGCGCGACCCTCACCGTGGGTGCGCTGGCGCTCCTCCTGGCGGCCGCCTCCACCGTCCTGCTCGTCGACGGCGCCCGGACCTCGGCGCCGACGCTGGTGGGTCACGTGGCCGGCGCGATCGTGCCGCTCGCCCTCGCCGGTCTCGTGTGGTCGATCGCCGAGGCGGCCGGAGCGAGCGATGCCCAGCGTGCGTGGGCCGCGGCCGTGGTGCTGGTCGGCGTCGGGGTCCTCGCCATCGTCCTGCCACGCGTCGAGATCGAGGTCGCTGCCGCCGCGGCGGCGATCATGAGCGTGCCGATCTCGGTCGTCGCGGCCACCGACGAGTCGGTCGCCTGGTCGGCCTACCTCACGCTCGCCGGCGTCCTGGTCACCACGACGGCGCTGGTGCACCGCGACCGTCGGAAGCTCGCGATCCCGGGCGGACTGCTCCTCGCAGCGGCCACCTGGGTGCGGCTGCACGACCTCGGCGTGTCCGCCCCGGAGCCCTACACGTTGCCGCTGGCCCTGGTGCTCGTCGCGGTCGGGATCGTCCACCTGCGTCGCGAGCCGGACGCCTCGACGCGCGCGGCGCTGCTGCCCGGGCTGCTGCTGGCGACGGTTCCCTCGCTGCTGTGGTCGCTGGAGGACCCGCTGTCCTGGCGCGCCCTGCTGCTCGGCCTCGTCTGCCTGGCGCTCGTCCTGGCCGGGGCGCAGCTGCGGTGGGGTTCGCCGCTCGTCGTCGGGGCGGTTGTGGGTGCGCTGCTCGTGATCGGCGAGCTGGCGCCGTACTCGGGGCAGGTGCCGCAGTGGGTGGTGATCGGGCTGGCCGGCGCGCTCCTGACCGTGGTCGGGGTGACGTGGGAACGACGTCTGCAGGACCTGCGCCGGATCGGGGTGGCCCTCGGCCGACTCCGCTGAGCAGGCCGCAGTGGGGCCGCACGCACGAAGGGCCCGGGTCGACCGTGGTCGACGCGGGCCCTTCGTGGAGGTTGCTGGTGGAGCGTGGCGGGCTACTCGCCTGCCGCGGCCGCCGCTTCCTTCTCGGTGGTGGCGTCGGCGGTGCTCAGCTCGCCGCTCTTGTCCTCGAGGTGCGCGCGCACGAACCAGTGGAACAGCTCGAGCTTGTCGGTCTGGCCGATGAACATGTCCTCGGTGACCGGGTCGAGCTCGCCGAGCTCCTTGATCTGCTCGCGGTAGCTGGTGATCACGCCCTGGTAGACGAGGTCGAGGGCACCGAGGTGCTCCTGCGTGGTGGCGCGACCGATGGAGTAGTTGCCCCAGGTGCGGTTCTCGACGATCGAGCCGGCCGTGCCCTGCGGGGATCCCCCAAGGGTGGCGATGCGCTCGGCCAGCTCGTCGGCGAAGCCGCGCACCTCCTCGACCTGCGGGTCGATCATCTCGTGCACGGAGATGAAGTGAGGGCCCACGACGTTCCAGTGGACGTGCTTGAGCGTCAGGTGGAGGTCGTTCGCTGCATGCAGGCGATCCTGCAGGAGGTCGACGACGCGCTCGGCGTCCGCGGTGGGGATGCCAGGGGTGGTGTATCGGAGCTTGCCGGTGTTGGTAGCCATTTCTTCAACCTAGGAGGCTTCTGGAGACGATCGGGACACCGCTAAGGGTGATGTCGCACGTGATGAGGGTCGCGCCCGGACGCGTGTTTGTAGAACACGTTCTACAGGAGGCGGCTCGACGCCTAGGCTGGGCCGATGAAGACCTTGATGAACTGCCCGTGCGGTGAGCAGATTCGCGGTGCCGACGAGGACGAGCTGGTCGAGAAGACGCAGGCGCACCTCGCGGCCGAGCACCCCGGGCGGGAGTACGAGCGCGAGCAGATCCTGTTCATGGCGCTCTAGCCCTGGGCTGCGACCTAGTCGTGAGCGGTCGAGGACGCCGGGTCCGGCTTCGGCGTCCCGGGTGACTCCTCCGAGCGCGCCCACCGCGGCAGGATGAACACGCCCTCGGCCTCCACCGTGACGCCGTCCGGACCGATGATGTGGCCGGTGGCGTAGGTCTTGATGCCCTCGACGCGGTCGATGCGTGCCTCGGCCCGCAGGTCGCCGAGCGGCGTCGGACGGCGGTAGCGCAGGGTCAGCGTGCCCGTCATCCCCGGGCGGCCGCGGGCGCCGGCGGACTCGCCCAGGAGCTGGTCGAGGATCAGGGCCGAGACGCCACCGTGCACCAAGGTCGGCGGGCCCTCGTAGGCCGCGCCGAGGTGGAAGTCGCTCCACACGTCGCCGTTGGCGCTGGGGTCGCGCTCGATCGTCAGCGGCGGGGCGACCGGGTTGCGCAGGCCGACCACGGCATTGCCCCAGTTGCGGCCACGTCCGTCGGCGCCGAACCGGGCGCCGTACGGCCCGTCGAGCTGGCGTGACCGCAGGCGGGCGGTGAGCGCCTCAACCTCGGCCTGCACGGCACGGATCTCGTCGTCGTCGACCTCGGTGCGGATCGAGGCGTCCGCCAGGCCACGGACGGCATCGGCGAGCGGACCGTAGAGCGCCGCCTGACGCTCGACCTCGGCGGTTGTGGCGTGGTCGACGGTGAAGCCGGGAACATCGAGGCGCGGGTCCGGGGGCACCTGGGCACCCTAGGACATGGCTCACGGTGCAATTCGCTTGTCCGCCACGATCGGCGCGGGTTGCATGGAGCCGTGACCGCACTCGTCCGACCGCACCTGCGCCTGCACCCGAGCTGGGCAGCGGCGATGCTCGAGTTCGGCAGCGAGCACGTCCACGGCGCGGGCGCCTGGGAGGTGTCGGCCGAGATCCGCTCATCGACGTCACGCGAGGCCTGCGCGGTGCTGGTCGACGAGCTGGCGCGCCGCAGCGACCCCGACGCTCCGCGGCCCGCCGACCGAGTGCCCAGCGGTGACGGACCGCGGCGAAGCCGACCACCTCGTCGTCCTCGATGATCCAGAAGTAGTCCACCTCACGTCGTTCCTCCTCGACACCGGCGGACACATCGGCTACTTCGTGCGCCCGAGTCGGCGCGGGGAGGGGCACGCGGGACGCGCGCTGGGGCTCGCCCTCGACCACGCGGCGGACCTCGGGCTCCGGCGGGTGCTGCTCACCTGCGACCGCGACAACGAGGCGTCGCGCCGCACGATCGAGTCGGCGGGTGGCGACCTCGAGGACGTCCGCGAGCTCACGATGCGGTTCGGGATCGACCTGGTCGGTCGGGACCGCACCGCTAGTCCTTCGGTCGGTAGCGCTCCATCTCGGCCATGAACCGCTTCGGGTCGACGATCGAGCCACTGATGACGAGCGGGTCGCGCCCGAAGCGGCCGAGCAGCACCTTCCAGCCGGGTCGGCCCGGGGTGCCGACCACCTCGATGCGGGTGAAGCGACTCGTGAGGTCGAACTTCTCCATGGTCTTGCCGCGCACGACCTCGAGCTGGCCGGAGCGGATCGCGAGGTAGGTCGGTGCCGAGCCGGCCCGGATGGCGTAGACCACGAGGGTCAGGGCGAGCAGCGTGCCGGCCGCCCCGAGGGTGAGCGGACGGGCGTCGGCGTAGGCGAGGAAGGCGGCGCCGACCGTGGCGGCGAGGAGCACGAGCAGGAACACCCCGACGATGCGGCGCGCGGCCAGCTTGGGCGCGAACTCGACGTTGAGGCTGCGGCCGGGCTCGGCCGACTCGGACCTCGCAGGGACCTGGGGCTTCGCGGCGGGTGGGGCAACCGGCCTCGAGGGCGGG
>NZ_JAXMNS010000035.1:0-14490 GCF_034670285.1 Nocardioides sp.
CGGGTCAGGTGGACCGGGGCTGGCGCGTGGGTGCTCAGCCCTTCACCGCCCCGGAGGTCAGGCCCCGGACGAAGAAGCGCTGGAGACCGAAGAAGACCACCATCGGCAACGCCATCGAGATGAACGCCCCGGCCGTCAACAGTTCCTGGCCGAGGCCCGCCGTCCCGATGAGGCCCTGGAGCTCGACGATCACCGTGGAGTTCTCCCCCGAGCCGAGGAAGAGCCGGGCGATGAGGAGGTCGTTCCAGACCCAGAGGAACTGCAGGATCGCGAAGGCTGCCAACGCCGGCACCGACATCGGCACGATGAGTCGCCAGAACGTCTGGAAGTGGCTGGCACCATCGATCTTCGCCGACTCGATCACCGTCTTGGGCAAGGTCGTCATGTAGTTGCGCAGCGTGTAGACGGCCAACGGCATCCCGAACCCGGTGTGGAGCAGCCAGACAGCGAGGTACTCGCCGCTGATGCCCAGGCCGCGGGGTCCCAGCAGGTTGAGCATGGGCTGGAAGGCCACCTGGATGGGCACCACCATCACCGCCACGATCGCGATGAAGAGCACGTCCTTGCCACGGAAGTTCATGAACGTGAACGCGTACGCGGCGAATGCCGCGAACATGATCGGAATGACGGTGGCCGGGATGGCTACGACCAGGCTGTTGATGAATCCGCTGCCGATGTCGGTGCCCTCGAGCACGCCGCGGTAGTTGTCGAAGGTGAACCCGAAGTTGGCCGGGTTGTAGAGCACCGTCCACCACCCCGACTCACTGGCCTCCGTGCGGTCGCGCAACGACGTGACCAACAGGCCGATGGTCGGGAGCAACCACAGGGCGACCAACGCCGTCATCACGACAATCGCGACGGGGCTGCGCCGACGTCCGTCCGACATCAGCCCCCGACCCTGCTTGGGCGGCTTGGTCGCCCGGCGGTCACCGCCGCTGCTCGGCGCGTCCGGCTGGCCGGCGGCCAGGCCGGCGGCCTCGATCCTGGTGCTCATGAGCTCACGTCCTCTCGACGGAAGTGCCGCACCTGGTAGACCAGCACCGGGATGATCGCGATCAGCAGCACGACGACGATCGCCGAGGCGGCTCCGGCGTCCTGACGCTTGAACAGCTCGAAGAAGAACAGGTTGGCGATCACGTTGGTGTTGAACGCGCCGTTGGTGAGCACGTAGACGATGTCGAAGATCTTCATCACCATGATCAGCACGGTGATGAACACCGTGATCGTGGTCCCCTTGATCTGCGGGATCACCACCCGCCAGAAGATCTGCCACTCGGTCGCCCCGTCGATGCGAGCGGCCTCGAGGGTGTCCTCAGGGACCCCCTTGATGGCAGACGAGAGCAGGATCATCGCGAAGCCGACCTGCAGCCAGATGACGATGACCATCAGCAGGATCGAGTTGAGCTTGGCGGTGTCGATCTGGAGCCAGGTCTGCGGGTCGCCACCGAAGGCGGTCCACACCGCGTTCAGCAGTCCGGTCTGCGAACGACCAGGGTTGTCGTAGGCGTAGACAAGACCCCAGATGGCCGAGGCGCCGACGAACGAGATCGCCATCGGGAGGAACATCAGGCTCTTGGAGACGCTCTCCCCGCGACGTCCGAGCTTGTCGGAGAGCACGGCGACCACGATCCCGATCGCCACCACGCTGGCGGGCACGATCAGCAACCAGAGCAGGTTGTTGATCAGCGTGGTCTGGAACTCCTCACGACCGAAGATCTCGATGTAGTTGTCGAACCCCACCCAGGCCGTGCTGTCGGCGTTGGCGAAGGAGTAGATGACCGTCTGCACCGCCGGGTAGAGCAGCACCAGACCGATCAGGCCGAACCCCGGCAAGAGGTAGGCGTAGGGCATGAACCGCTGCGACGCCGCGCTGGGCAGCCCCTCCACGAACATGTTGAGGAAGCGGAACAGCACGGCCGCTCCCCCGACCCCGACGGTGATCGCCACCACCGCCACGATCACCCGGTTGTCGAGGTAGATCCCCGGATAGATGCTGATGGACAAGAAGATCGTCCACATCAGGTAGCCGGTGACCACCATGCCGACGAGCCCGCCGACGATGCGCTTGACGTCGGCTCCGCCTCGGCCCCCCTCCTGAGAGGGGTCGGGCCCCGCCACCGGCGAACCGGTGATGGGGCCCTTCACGTCAGTGCTCATGACTCGGGCCAGGACGCCTCGATCGCGTCCAGCGTGTCTTGCGTCGACTGGCCGTTCTCCCACTTGACCATCTCGGTCCAGAAGGAGCCGGACCCGACGTCGGCCGGCATGAGGTCCGAGCCGTCGAAGCGGAAGACGTCGGCGTCGGCGGCGGACTGCGCGATGTCACGGGTGGTCTCGTCGGCGTAGTTGCTGGCGTCGAACGTCGCGTGCGGCGAGAGCCACCCGCCCGCCTCAGCCCACTCGGCACCGAACTGGTCGCTGGTCAGGAACTCCATGACCGCCTGGGTGTCCTCGTCCTCCCCGTTGAACGCTGCGGCGAGGTCGCCGCCGCCGAGCACCGGCGAGCCGTCGTAGCCGCCCTCGAACGGCGGGAAGTAGAAGGTGCCGACCGAGCCGTCGAGGTCGGACTGGACCTCGTCGGGATAGAAACCGGTCGCGAAGTTTCCCTGCCGGTGGAGGTAGCAGCTCGGCTCACCCCGGAACGCCGGGGTCATCGCGTCGGCGAAGCCGGTGTTGAGCACCCCGCTGGACCCGCCGAGCACCAGGTCGCTCTTGGCGATCTTGCCGAACTCGTCGAGAGCCTCGACGATCACCGGGTCGTTGAACGGGATCTCGTGGCTGACCCACTGGTCGTAGACCTCGGGTCCGCCCACGCGGAGCACCATCTCCTCCAGCCAGTCGGTGCCGACCCAACCGGTGGCCTGGTCGGACTCCCAGCCCATGCACCACGGGGTCACACCCGAGGCCTTGATGTCCTCCGACAGCGCCAGGAGCTCCTGGAAGGTGGCCGGCTCGGTGCTGAAGTCGGTGTCCGCGTAGGAGGCGGGATACCAGACGATCGACTTGACCGCCATCCGCATCGGGGCGCCGTAGACGGTGCCGTCCTTGGTGGCCGCCTCGAGGAATCCAGGGATCAGGGTCTCCTCGATCGCACCGACGTCGATCACGTCCTCGAGCGGAGCCATGTCGTCGGAGAGGTCGAGCAACCCCCCGGGCTGCGGGAACAAGCCGATGTCGGGGGCGTCCCCTGCGTTGACCCGTTGGACGACGGTGGTGGTGAAGTCAGTGTCGGCGGTGTACTCGACATCGATGCCCGACTCCTGCTCGAAGGCGGCCAGCGACGCCTCGAACGCATCCTCCTCCGCGCCGCCGAAGGCTCCCAGGATGGTGACCGTGCCGTCGCCGGACTCACCGCTGGCGACACCGCCCGACCCACCGCCGTCGCCGGAGGACAGGCAGCCTGTCGTCCCGAGCACGAATGTTGCCCCGACCCCGTACACCGCGATGCGGCGCCACGTGCTTGTCGTCATCTGTCGTCCTGACCTCTCGTTGTGGACCTCGCGAGGCGTTCCCCCCTCGCCCGACCGCAGTGCATCGGCTGTGCGAAAGTCATCCGATTCGCAAACGTTTGCATTCCGGTGGGACCACAGTGACCCATGTCACAGCGGTGCGTCAAGGGGGGTTACGCAAACGTTTACAAAATGGTTATCGTGATGAAGGTGTCCCGAGAAACCGAGCGGCTGCTGCCTGGCGACGTCAACATGGCCGACGTCGCCCGCCACGCCGGCGTCTCCATCGCGACCGTCTCGCGGGCGCTGCGCGACGTCCCGGGCGTGAGTGGACCGACCCGGCTCCGCATTCGTGAGATCGCCGCCGAGCTGTCCTACGTGGTCTCCCCCGAGGCGTCCAGCCTCGCGCGCGGCAGCACCGGGCGCGTGGCCGTCGTGGTGCCGCACCTCTCGGCATGGTTCTACGCCGCGATGCTGTCCGGCATCCAGCGTCGGTTGCACGAGACCGGTCGCGACACCCTCGTCTACCAGGTCAGCGACGAGGCCGAGCGCGCCTACTTCTTCGAGCACCTGCCGTCGCGGCGCAAGGTCGATGCCGTGATCCTGGTGGCCCTGCCCATCCTGCGCCGCGAGATCGAGCGACTCGACCACATCGGCGCCGACGTCGTCGTCGCCGGGGGCAGGCTCCAGAACCTCCCCCACGTCGTCGTCGACGACCGCGCGATCGCCCGCGCCGCCGTTCAGCACCTCGTCGACCTCGGTCACCGACGCATCGCGATGATCCGCACCAGCGACACCGAGGGCACGGTGGCGACCTCCGACGTGCTGCGCCACGAGGGCTTCCTCGCCGCCATGGCGGCCTCCGGACTCGACGTCCCAGAGGCCTACCTCGTCACCATGCCGTACGGCGTCCGCACCGGCGCCGAGGCGGTGGGCCGGCTCCTCGACCTGCCCGCGCCACCCACCGCGGTGTTCGCCTACTCCGACGAGATCGCGATCAGCGTGCTCGAGGGACTCCGGCGACGCGGGCTGCGCTGCCCCGAGGACCTCTCAGTCATCGGGGTCGACGGCCACCCGCTGGCCGACCTGTTCGACCTCACCACCCTCGACCAGCACGTCGAGCAACAGGCGGCGCACGCCGCCGACCTGGTGGTCGGCGTGATCGATCCCCACGACATTCCCCAGCGCGAGGTGGTCTTGGCGGCCACCCTCGTGGTCCGCTCCTCCACCGGTCCGCCGTCGACCCTCAGCGACTGAGGCGCCGGCACCGCTTCGGCTCGCAGTCGACCCACGCCTCCAGACGGCGGCGCAGGTCCAGGGCGTAGGGCAGGTCGTGGTCGGTGTCGAAGACGTTGACGTCCTCCCACGGGCGGTCGTAGCGATAGAGCTCCCACGCGAAGTCCTCGCCGTAGAAGTCGCGGTCGAGGTCGACGCGCACCAGCAGTCCCTCCTCGCCCCGCACCGCGACGAAGGAGGGGATGATGTCGAGGCGGCTGCCGCTGCCCAGGTCGGCATCCGGCTCCCCCGGGAGCACGGGGCCGTAGGTGTGCTCCATGAACACGTAGCGCCCGCCCTCGGCGTCCGGCCGGGCGAAGGAGTCGACGAAGCTCGTGCCCGCGCGCTGGCCGGACCGGCGGGCCCCGACCAGGTCCTCGATCGTCGGTGCCAGGTCGATGTTGTTGACGAACTGCGAGCGCGGACCGGGCTCGATCCCCGGACCGGCGACCACGAGGGGCACGCGGGAGTCGGAGTCGTAGGGCAGACCCTTGCCGCCGTTGAGGCTGTGCTGGCCGAGGTGGAACCCGTTGTCGGAGGTGACCACGAGGTAGGTGTCCTCGCGCAGGGCGCTGCCCAGCTTGTCGACCATGCGTCCGATCATCCGGTCGATCGACTGCGCCATCCGAGCGCGGTCGCGGTACTGCTTGGAGCCGCGCTCCTCGGTCAGCACGAAGGGCTCGGTGCGCCAGGTCGGCGCCTCGGTCACGAGACCGCCCTCGATGCTGTCGTCGATCCGGTACGGCGCGTTGTCGTCGCCGGGGTCCGCGTAGCCGGGCAGGTCGGCGACGGTGAGGTCGGCGCAGGTGGCGAGGCCGCAGTTGCCGTCGGGCTGCTTGCGGCGCGGTCGATCCTGCAGCGCCGGAGGGAAGAACGGCTCTCGCGGGTACGTCGGCTGGGTGCGGGAATGGGTGCCGTACGGCGCCACGTGCAGCAGCCACGGACGCTCGCGTCGCTCGTCGCGCCGCTGGTAGCGCCGCAGGAGGGTCATCGCCTCGTCAGCCACCACCTCACCGGCGTAGGTGCGGTCGACCACGCGCGGGCGCTCGGCCTCGCGATCGGGGGCCGGGAACTCGCGCAGAGCCAGGCTGGTGCCGCCGAAGCCGTCCTCGACGAGGTCGGTGACGAGGAACCCCCACCCCTGGTAGGCGCCTCCGCTCACAGCCGCGAAGTCGTCCCACCCGGGGATCACCTCAGGCGCGACGCGGTAGCCGGCGCTGACGAGCGGCGGCTCGTACTCGTTGAGGTACTTGCCGACGAAGCCCGTCGTGTAGCCGGCCTCCTGCACCGAGACGTTGTAGGAGCGCTCGGCGTTGTCGCCGGCGACGAAGGCGGGGTAGCCGCCCAGCGCACCCAGCGGGCCACCGGACGTGTTGGCCAGCACGCCGTTGAGGTGGGGCGGCAGACCGGTGAACGCGGCGGCCCGCGACGGGCAGCACAGGCTGTTGACCACGAAGGCGTTCTCGTAGGTCGCCGCCTGCTCCTGGAGGGCGACGAGGTTCGGCATGGTTCGCAACAGCTCGGTCGAGAAGTCGTCCATCACGACCAGCACGACGTTGGGCGGCTCGGTGGGACGGGCGGGCACCCCCGGCTCCTCGGGTGCGGGGGACTCCACGACGGCGGGTTCGGGCTGGGCGTCCAAGGGGTCCACCCCGACCCCCGCCCCGGTACGCCGTTCGGTGGGCGTGGGCGCGCCGCCGTCCGGCACCGGCACCACGGTCGGCACCAGCACGAGCAGCACGGCCAGGGTCAGACCACCGGCGAGGGTCGACACCACGGCCGCGAGCGCGTGGCGCCGCGACCTCCGTCGACGGCTGTGAGGAAGTCCCATGTGGGCGTCCATCCTGCCTCGTCGTGCTCGTCACGTACGGAGAATCGCCGGTCGGGGTCGGGTCGATGCAGCGACGGCACTAATCTTGCCGGGTGAGCACCGGTCCCGAGTTCCGCTATTCCGACCTCCTCCCGACGGGCGCGGACGACACGCCGTACCGCCTCGTCACGACCGAGGGCGTCTCGACGTTCGAGGTCGACGGACAGACCTTCTTGAAGGTCGCCCCGGAGGCCATCCAGCAGCTGACGGCTGAGGCGATGCACGACATCAGCCACTACCTGCGCCCGGCGCACCTGGCCCAGCTGCGCAAGATCATCGACGACCCCGAGGCGTCGGGCAACGACCGCTTCGTGGCCACCGACCTGCTCAAGAACGTCAACATCTCCGCCGGTGGCGTGCTGCCGATGTGTCAGGACACCGGCACCGCGATCGTGATGGGCAAGAAGTCCGAGGGCGTGCTGACCGGCGCCGAGGATGCCGCGGCGATCAGTCGCGGCGTCTTCGACGCCTACACCAAGCTCAACCTGCGCTATTCACAGCTCGCACCGCTGACGACGTACGAGGAGAAGAACACCGGCACCAACCTGCCCGCGCAGATCGAGCTCTACTCGACCGCGCAGGGCCCGAAGGGACCGGAGTACAAGTTCCTCTTCATGGCCAAGGGTGGCGGGTCGGCCAACAAGTCGTTCCTGTTCCAGGAGACCAAGGCGATCCTCAACCCGACGCGGATGCTGCAGTTCCTCGACGAGAAGATCCGATCGCTCGGCACGGCCGCCTGCCCGCCGTACCACCTCGCGATCGTGATCGGCGGCACGAGCGCGGAGTTCGCGCTCAAGACCGCCAAGTACGCCTCCGCGCACTACCTCGACAACCTGCCGACGTCAGGCTCGATGGATGCTCATGGCTTTCGGGACCTCGAGCTCGAGGAGGAGGTCTTCAAGCTCACCCAGTCGTTCGGGATCGGCGCGCAGTTCGGCGGCAAGTACTTCTGTCACGACGTGCGCGTCGTGCGCCTCCCCCGCCACGGCGCGTCCTGCCCGGTCGCGATCGCTGTCTCCTGCTCGGCGGACCGTCAGGCGCTCGGCAAGATCACCGCCGACGGCGTCTTCCTCGAGCAGCTCGAGACCGATCCCGCGAAGTACCTCCCCGAGACCACCGACGAGCAGCTCGCCGCTGATGCCGACGTGGTGAAGATCGACCTCAACCAGCCGATGACCGACATCCTGGCCGAGCTGACCAAGCACCCGGTCAAGACGCGGCTCTCGCTGACCGGGCCGCTGGTCGTAGCGCGCGACATCGCGCACGCCAAGATCCAGGAGCTCCTCGACGAGGGTGGCGAGATGCCGCAGTACCTCAAGGACCACGCGGTCTACTACGCCGGACCGGCCAAGACCCCCGAGGGCTACGCGTCGGGCTCGTTCGGCCCGACCACGGCGGGCCGGATGGACTCCTACGTGAAGTCGTTCCAGGCCGCTGGTGGCTCGATGGTGATGCTGGCCAAGGGCAACCGCAGCAAGCAGGTCACCGAGGCGTGCGACGAGTTCGGCGGCTTCTACCTCGGCTCGATCGGCGGCCCGGCCGCGCGCCTCGCCCAGGACTGCATCACCTCGGTCGAGGTGCTGGAGTATCCCGAGCTCGGCATGGAGGCGGTCTGGAAGATCGAGGTCCGCGACTTCCCGGCCTTCATCGTCGTCGACGACAAGGGCAACGACTTCTTCACCGACCCCTCCGGCGCGGTGACGGTGCCGATCTCGGGCATCCGGGTGCGCTCAGCAGAGTAGTCAGGCCGTGTCGCCGCCGTTGACCTCGGCGCCACCCTTGGAGTTCGGCCCGGTGATCCCGGCGTCTACCTCGCCCGACTCGTCGCTGGGCGACCCGGCGACCGACTGGTCGTCGGAGACTGGCGTGTCGGCCTCGGCCGGGTCCATGCCGCTGACCTCCGAGACCTGACCCTTCTGGTCGTCCTGGTCGTCCTGGTCGTTGCGGTCCTGCGCTACGTCGCTCATGCCGACCACGGTGCCAGCCCGGCCGCAACCGCGGCCCACCCCGAGGTGGGGCACGAACGATCGGCACCGGCGTGCAGGATGGGGGGGGTGGAGTACGTCGAGCTGGCCCGGACCGAGACCGAGCGTGGCGAGCTGGTGCTGCGCGAACGCGCACCCGACGAGCCCGGACCCACGATCCTCGAGCTGCGCGCCAACGGTGTCTTCGTGATGGACACCGTCGAGGTCGGCTCCGAGCGGGCGCTCGCCACGGCCGCCCTCGCGCTCGTCGATCAGCCGCGCGCCGTGGTGGTGGGCGGACTCGGCCTCGGATTCACCCTGAGCGAGGTGCTCGCCGACTCGCGCGTGGAGCGCTGCTCGGTGGTGGAGATCGAGCAGACGCTCGTCGGCTGGCTGCGCGACGGCACCGTGCCGCACGGTCCGGCCCTGCTGGCAGACGAGCGGGTCAACATCGTCGTCGCCGACGTCGCAGCGGCCGTCGCAGAGGCCGGCCCGGCGTCGTACGACCTGGTGCTCCTCGACGTCGACAACGGGCCGGGCTACCTGGTGCACGAGGCCAACGCCGAGCTGTACGGCACCGACTTCCTGCGCGCCGTCCAGCGGATCCTGCGACCCGGTGGGGTGGTGGCGATCTGGTCGGCCAACCGGTCCGGGGCTCTCGCGGAGGTGTTGTCGTCGGTCTTCGACGCCGTGGAGGAGCAACCCCTCGACGTGGAGCTGCAGGGACGGCAGACGCAGTACTGGCTCTACGTGGGCCGCTGTCCCTAGGAGCGCGGGATCGACGGCCCATCGCTGCGCGGCCGCGGCGCGCTGTCGGGGATCGGGTCGGCCGGTGCTGCGTCACCGATGGCCTCGTGGTCCTTCTGCCGGACCGCGCGACGGATCTGTTCGAGGTTGTTGCGGAGCAGGTCGGCGACGAGCTCGTCCATGCGGGGATCGCTCAGCATCTCGATCAGCACCCGGAGCACGGTCTCGCTGGCCTCGCCGACGACGCGCTCGTAGCCCGGCAGCTTGCTCACCAGTCGGGCGTTGGGGTCCTCGCGCACCTTCTCGGCGACCAGGGCCTTGAGCTCGTCGTGGTTCTCGAGCAGCGCGTCGGAGATGTTCTTGGTGTACTTGCCGGTCTGGATGACGGCCGACACCTCGTCGAGCACGACGATCGTCAGGGGTCGCTTGATGGGCCCGAGCAGCTTGTAGATGAGGCGACTGGCGCGCTGGAGCACCCAGGGCTGGCGCTTGCCGAAACGCACCAGGATGGCCCCGGTGATCGCGGCGAGGATCGATCCCGCCAGGAGGATCGCGACGATCAGTCCGATCACCTGCAGGGTGGTCAGGTCCTCCAGCCACTGCGACACGTTCTCGGCCCTCTCGTCCTCGGACAGGTCGCGACCACCGTAGTGGTCAGCCGGCCGATGAGGGTCAGCCGGCGATGTCGGCGTTGATGCCCAGCCCGCCGTCCCAGCCCGCAACAGCTGCCAGGACGAGGAGCGCCACCGCGGCGCCTCCCAGGAGCAGGGCTCGGCGACGGGGGACGTCGCCGTCCGGTCCGACGGGGGGAAGCGCTGCTGCGCCGGCCACTGCCGTCAGGGCCAGGATCGAGGGATAGGCCCAGTCGAAGTCCATGCCCGAGTGCAGCATCAGCACGAAGAAGATCACGAGGGCGCCCGGCTGGGTCCACTCCCCCGCCCGCAGCGACGACGGCAGCCTGCGCAGCCCCAGGAGCAGGATCACCGCAACGGCGGTGAAGACGGGCACCGTGAGGAGCAGCCCGCCGTCCGCCATGACCTGGAGGAAGCCGTTGTGCGCGAACGCCGTGGTGACCCCGTCACGGCGCTCACTGGCGATGGTCGTCGCAGCGTCGTAGGAGTTGAAGCCTGCGCCGCTGACGGGCCAGTGGCAGAAGATGTCCCACGCGCGACGCCAGTCCTCGAACCGCTGGGTGCCGTTGCTGACGAAGGTGCCGCTCCGGGCGGAGGTGCCCGCTATCGCCGAGGCCCGCTCGGTGAAGACCGGCGGGCCGGCCATGAAGACCGTGGTCGCCCAGGACAGAGCCGTGAGCAGCACGACCCGGAGGCCCGCGAGTCGGTGGCCACGGCGTGCGAACCCCATCGCTGCCAGCAGGACCAGGCCGAGGGCCAGGCCGAGCATCGAGCCACGGCTCGTGCTGAACACGGTCCCCTCGACGCACAGCGGGGTGAGGAACCACCCCAGGAGACGCAGGGGATCAGTGCCGCCGCGAGCCACGAGAACCGCACCGGCGAGCGCCCCGGCCGTCAGCACGATCCCGGCCTGGTTGTGCCAGTGGATGGTGCCGACGAAGAGGGTGCTCGGGTCCTGGTGGCCCCACCAGGCGAGCCAACCGCCGCTGAACTGGTAGACGCCCGACCCGAGGACCGCGACGACGAGGAGCGTCCGGCGCAGACGGGTGTCGGCTCAGGCCACGAGGACGAGCAGGAACTCTGCGGTGAAGACCATGGCGGCGGCCTCGTCGGCTCCGGCCGAGCCGGTGGGGGCGAGCAGCACCACGCCGTAGGCAGCAGCACCGACGGCGTGGCCGAGGAGCAGGGCGCGCGTCGGCAGCCGCCGCCACGGCCGTACGACGACGACAGCGGCCGCGAGCAGGAGGCAGCCGTAGGAGAGCAGATGGGGCTCGCGGCCACCGGTGCCACGCGCGAGGTAGACCGCCCACCACAGCAGCGTGAGGGCCACGGCGGCGTCGGCGAGCACCACGCGCGACCGCCAGGCCCGGGCCAGGAACAGCCTGCCGGTGGTCTGGTCGGGGCTCTCGTCCGCACGGTCGTCGGGGCGCGCCTCGGTTGACGACGGGGCGTGGATTCTCACGAGAGGGACATCGGTCCGCCCGGCCTTCGACTTGAGGGATCGGGCTTCACGAGTCCTCCCCCCGCCGAGCCCCGTAGTGGGTAACGTGAGGTAGATGAGCACGCACGACGACGTACGTATCGAGCACGACTCCATGGGCGAGATCGAGGTGCCCGCAGAGGCACTGTGGGGGGCCCAGACGCAGCGAGCGGTGGAGAACTTCCCCATCAGCGGAACGCCGCTGGAGCCGCGCCTGATCCACGCCCTGGGACAGGTCAAGGCGGCCGCGGCCGTCGCCAACGGCGAGCTCGACGTCATCACCACCGGACAGGCCACCGCCATCGCCGAGGCGGCCCTCGCGGTCGCCGGAGGTGCTCACGACGACCACTTCCCGATCGACGTCTTCCAGACTGGATCGGGCACCAGCTCCAACATGAACGCCAACGAGGTGATCGCCGCGCTGGTCGCTCGTGCCGGCGAGGAGAACGACAGCGACGTCGAGGCCCACCCCAACGACCACGTCAATGCCAGCCAGTCGAGCAACGACACCTTCCCCACCGCCATGCACGTCGCGATCACGCTCGCGGTCGTCGACGACCTCGTGCCGGCGCTGGAGCGGCTGGCCGAGTCGCTCGAGGCCAAGGCCGAGGAGTTCGGCCACGTGGTGAAGTCCGGGCGCACCCACCTGATGGACGCCACGCCGGTGATGCTCGGCCAGGAGCTCGGCGGGTATGCCGCCACCGTGCGCTACGCCGTCGACCGCCTGGGCGCGGTGCTCCCGCGAGTCCGCGAGGTGCCGCTCGGCGGCACCGCCGTCGGCACCGGCATCAACACGCCTCCCGGCTTCGCCGCCCGGGTCATCGAGCTCCTGGGCGAGGCGACCGGTCAGCCCTTCACCGAGGCCCGCAACCACTTCGAGGCCCAGGGCACCCGCGACTCGCTCGTCGAGCTCAGCGGCGTGCTCAAGACCGCCGCCGTCGGGCTGATCAAGATCTGCAACGACCTGCGCTGGATGGCGTCAGGGCCCACCACCGGTCTGGCCGAGATCCGTCTTCCCGACCTCCAGCCCGGATCGAGCATCATGCCGGGCAAGGTCAACCCCGTGCTGCCGGAGGCGACGCTGATGGTCTGCTTCCAGGTGATCGGCAACGACGCCACCGTGACGGCGGCCGGCGCGAGCGGCAGCTTCGAGCTCAACGTCGCGATGCCCGTGATCGCGCGCAACGTGCTCGAGTCGATCCGTCTGCTCTCCACCTCGAGCCGGCTGCTGGCCGAGCGCTGCGTCGACGGCATCACCGCTGATGCCGAGCGGATGCGTCGCTACGCCGAGTCGTCGCCCTCGGTCGTCACTCCGCTCAACCACCACATCGGCTACGAAGCCGCCGCCCGCGTCGCCAAGCAGGCACTGGCCTCCGGCTCGACCATCCGCGAAACGGTGATCGAGCTCGGGCACGTCGAGCAGGGCGACCTCACCGAGGCCGAGCTCGACGCCGCCCTGGACCTCGAGGGGATGACTCATCCATGAGCATGACCGACCGCGACCACGTGTCGAGGCAGTACGCCTCGGAGCTGAATCTCGAGACCCGCATCTCCGTGTGGCACCCGACCCTCGACGGCCGTGATCCCGCGTGCGAGGCCC
The DNA here is from genome assembly GCF_034670285.1 of Nocardioides sp. Classification (GTDB taxonomy): domain Bacteria; phylum Actinomycetota; class Actinomycetes; order Propionibacteriales; family Nocardioidaceae; genus Nocardioides. The sequence continues at coordinate 13,018 of NZ_JAXMNS010000035.1, forward strand.
TGCACGCGATCACGCACGACTCCCCCGCCCGGGTGCTGGAGGTCGGCTGCGGCACCGGAGCCTTCGCCTCGCGCATCGCCGCAGCCCTGCCGACGTCCGACCTGGTCGCCGTCGACCAGTCACCGCGCTTCATCGAGCTCACCTCGCGGCGCGGCCTCGACGCCCGCCGCGCCGACGTCCAGGACCTGCCCTTCGACGACGACAGCTTCGACACCGTCGTCGCGATGTGGGTGCTTTACCACGTCGCGGACCTGCACCGTGGTCTCTCCGAGCTGCGTCGGGTGCTGCGTCCCGGCGGTCGGATGGTGGCGGTGACCAACGGCGACGACCATCTCGCCGACCTACGACGCGAGGCCGGCGGCGAGCCCCTGCACACCCACTTCAGCAGTGAGAACGGCGAGGCCGCGCTGCTGCGGCACTTCGACGACGTGACGCGCGACGACCTGCCCACCCGCGCGTTCTTCCCCGACCACGCGGCCGCCGTGGCCTACCTGACCTCGTCGCAGGAGGACGTCGACTGGAACCTCCCGGTGTTCGACGGGCCGCGCGAGTACGGTGGCCACGCCACCGTGTTCGTGGCGCACTGACCTGACTCCGCTCTCGGGAGGACCACCATCAGCGACGAGCGCTACCTGCTGGTCGCCCGCTGAAAGCGCATCGCGGGGCGTGCTACTTCGGGCGCTGGCAGAAGTCGCCGGGACGCGAGCCCGGCAGGCTGTCGTTGCCCTCGACCCGCTCGAGGCAGGCCTCGTAGTTCTTCTCGGAGTTGTTGTTCTGACCCTGGATGATCAGCAGCGCTGCGGCCCCGATCATGATCGCGCCGGCCAGGACCACGGCGATGAAACGGATCAGGTCGGACCCCTCCGACTCCGGCGGCGGAGCGGATCCGTAGGGCAGGGTCGGTGCGGGCTCACTCACGACTCCATCGTCTCAGAGCGCTCAACCCCCAGCGCAGGTGCCGGTGGGCGTTCAGTACCAGCCGACGGACTCGCTGTGTCCCCACGCGCTGCACGGGCTGCCGTAGCGGTCACGGATGTAGCCCAGGCCCCAACGGATCTGGGTGACCGGGTTGGTGGCCCAGTCGGCGCCGGCCGAGGACATCTTGGAGCCCGGGAGCGCCTGCGGGATGCCGTAGGCCGAGGACGTCGGGTTGTCGGCGTAAGGGTTCCAGCCGGACTCGCGCATGTAGAGCGAGTCGAGGCAGCCGAACTGGTCGGCGGAGAACCCGAAGTCGCCGAGCAGTGCTCGAGCGATGTCGCGTGGGTCGGACTGCGAGAGCCGCTGGGCTCCCGAGTCGGCCGGGCCGGCGTCGTCGGAGAGCGCGGCGACCTTCAACGGATCTTCTTCGTCGCGCCGGTCGGCCGAGCGCGAGAGTGAGGGGGTCCGCTCCGGGGAAGCGGCCGCGGCGAGGGCGGCCAGTTCATTTACCATTCCGGTCGCCGAAGCGAAAATCCAGACGCCAAAAAATACAAT
>NZ_JAXMNS010000036.1:0-14399 GCF_034670285.1 Nocardioides sp.
CTCGATCAACCTTCGTCCGCCACGACAGCCCGCTCGTTCCTCGCGGGCTGTCTGCGGTCTCAGTTCGGGCTCCAGCGGGTGCGGGCGACCTCGGTGGCGGGCAGTGAGGGGATGACGTTCATGGCCTTCAGCTCCGAGCGGAGCAGGTCGGTGACGAGGACGAGTCGATCGGTGGCGTCCTCGGCCTCGAGCAGCGACTGACGCTGTTGCAGGGGGAGTGGGGCGCAGGCGGCGAGGGTCCACGACAGGTAGGTGGGGTCGCGGGGCAGGCTCCCGGAGTAGGGGTCGCTGCGGATCTCCGAGAGCGCCACCCGGTAGGCGGTGAAGGTGGCCCGCGCCCGTTCGAGCACCTCTTCCTCGACGGGTGGGGTGTGGTCGGGAAGCTCGGTGACGTGGCCGATCGGGAAGAGGTCGCCGGTCTCGAGGCTGTCGAGCTGGATCCGCTCGATCCCCACGGCGACGACGTCGAAGGTCCCGTCGGCGTGCGCCTCGATGTCAGTGAGCTGAGCCTTGCAGCCGACCCGGAAGAGCGACTGGGCGCCGTGGTCCCCGACCTCGTACCCCTCGCGGATGGCGACCGAGCCGAACATCCGCTCAGCGGGGTCCTCGACGCGCAGCAGGTGGTGCACCAGGGCGCGGTAGCGGTCCTCGAAGACGTGCAGCGGCACGCTCAGGCCGGGGAAGAGCACCGAGTTGAGCGGAAACATCGGGAGCGTGCCGGGACCGGTTGCCACGTGCTCAACCTAGTGCGGCTGTGGTTGCTCTGCGTCCAGCCCACGCCACCGAATCCTCGGTGGAGGGTGGCCCCTCCTAGAATCGACCCATGATCCGCCGCATCGACCTCCGCGCCGCCGCCTCCGACGGCGCGCTCGACTACCGCACCGCGATCCCGCGCGCGGACTTCGACATCGAGGCGGCGGTCCCGGCCGTTCATGCGATCTGCGAGGACGTTCGCACCCGCGGGCTCGAGGCGATCCTCGACTACAACCAGCGCTTCGACGGCGGCACCCGCGACGACGACATCCGCGTCCCCGTGTCCGCGACGACCGAGGCGCTCGCCGCGCTCGACCCCGACATCCGCGCCGGCCTCGAGGAGTCGATCCGCCGCTTGCGCGTGACGTGTGCGGCCGAGCTCGAGCACGACGTCGTCAGCGACCTCGGTCCTGGCGCTCGGGTCACGCACCGCAAGGTGCCCGTCGACCGGGTGGGGCTCTACGTGCCCGGGGGGCTGGCGCCACTGGTCTCCAGCGTCCTGATGAACGTGGTGCCGGCCCAGACCGCCGGCGTGCCGTCGATCGCCCTGGCCTCTCCGCCGCAGCGGGAGTTCGGCGGGCTGCCGCACCCCACCATCCTTGCCGCCTGCGCGCTGCTCGGCGTCGAGGAGGTGTACGCCGTCGGCGGCGCCCAGGCGATCGCGATGTTCGCCTACGGCACCGCGCCCTGCCGTCGGGTCGATCTGGTGACCGGACCGGGCAACATCTACGTCGTCACCGCCAAGCGCCTGCTCAAGGGCCAGGTCGGCATCGACTCCGAGGCGGGCCCGACCGAGATCGCGATCCTCGCCGACGACACCGGCGATGCCGCCTACGTCGCCGCCGACCTGATCAGCCAGGCCGAGCACGACCCGCTCGCGGCGTCGGTGCTCGTGACGACCTCCGAGCGTCTCGCCGACGAGGTGGCCGTCGAGCTCGAGAAGCAGGTCTTCGCGACTCGCCACGTCGAGCGCATCCGCACCAGTCTCACCGGGCGCCAGTCGAGCATCGTGATGGTGGCCGACCTCGAGCAGGGCCTCGACGTCGTCAACGCCTACGCCGCCGAGCACCTCGAGATCCACACCGCGGACGCCTCGGCCGTCGCGGCCCGCGTGCGCAACGCCGGGGCGATCTTCGTCGGGCCGCACGCGCCGGTGAGCCTCGGCGACTACTGCGCCGGGTCCAACCACGTGCTGCCCAGCGGCGGGTGTGCCTGCCACTCCTCGGGGCTGTCGGTGCGCGCGTTCACGAAGTCCATCCACGTGATCGACTACTCCCGCGAGGCACTCGCGGAGGTCGCCGACCACGTCGTCACGCTCGCCGAGGCCGAGGACCTGCCGGGTCACGGCGAGGCGATCCGCGTGCGGTTCGCGGACTGAGGGCGCGATGAGCTTCCCTCCCCTCCGGGAGGAGCTGCGCGGCATCGAGCCGTACGGCGCCCCCCAGATCGACGTACCGGTGTGCCTCAACACCAACGAGAACCCCTACGGACCCTCGGCGGCCTGCGCCGACGACATCGCGGCCTCGGTCCGCGAGGCGGCGACCTCGCTGCACCGCTACCCCGACCGCGAGCACGTCGCCCTGCGCACGGCGCTGGCGTCGTACCTCTCGGCCGACACCGTCGCGCCGGTGAGCACCGAGCAGGTGTGGGCGGCCAACGGGTCCAACGAGATCATGTTGCAGCTGCTCCAGGCCTTCGGCGGTCCGGGGCGCACGGCGCTGAGCTTTGCGCCGACGTACTCCATGTATCCCGAGTACGCCCGTGACACCCACACACGGTGGGTCGCGGGTCGACGCTCCGACGACTTCGGGCTCGACCTCGACGCCGCGCGCGACCTCGTCGCCGCCGAGAAGCCGCACGTGGTGTTCCTGCCCTCGCCCAACAACCCGACCGGCACGGCTCTCGAGCCCGCCGCGATCGCTGCCTTGTGCGAGCTCGTGGGGGAGCGGGGCATCGTCGTGGTCGACGAGGCGTACGGCGAGTTCCGGCGTGCGGGCACGCCGTCCGCCCTGGACCTGCTGCCCCAGCACCGCAACCTCGTGGTGACCCGCACGATGAGCAAGGCCTTCGCGGCTGCGGGGCTCCGCCTCGGCTACCTGGCGGCCGACCCGGCGATTGCTGACGCGGTGCGCGTCGTCAGGCTGCCCTACCACCTGTCGTCCATCACCCAGGCCGTCGCACTGGCGGCGCTGCGCCACGCCCCCGAGCTGCTCGCCCGCGTCGACGACCTGCGCGCCGAGCGCGACTCCCTCGTGGCCTGGCTGCGCGAGCGCGGTCACCGGGTGGCCGACTCCGACGCCAACTTCTGCCTGTTCGGCACGTTCAGTGACCGGCACGCGGTGTGGGAGGGCCTCCTCGAGCACGGGGTGCTCGTCCGCGAGACTGGCCCCGACGGCTGGTTGCGGGTCTCGATCGGCACCCCGGCCGAGATGTCGACGTTCAAGGACGCGCTCGAGCGCGTGACGAAGGAGATCGCATGAGCACGCCCCAGAGCCCGACCACCGGTCGTACCGCACGCGTCGAGCGCCGTACCAGCGAGTCGTCCGTGCTCGTCGAGGTGGACCTCGACGGCTCCGGACGCCACGACATCTCCACCGGTGTCGGGTTCTACGACCACATGCTCACCGCGCTGGCCCGCCACGCGCTGCTCGACCTCACCGTGCGCACCGAGGGCGACGTCCACATCGATGCCCACCACACCGTCGAGGACACCGCCATCGCGCTCGGCCAGGCCCTGCGTCAGGCACTGGGCGACAAGTCGGGGATCCGCCGTTTCGGCGACGCCACCGTGCCGCTCGACGAGGCACTGGTGCAGGCCGTCGTCGACGTCTCGGGACGTCCCTACTGCGTGCACACCGGCGAGCCCGAGGGCCAGGCCTACGTGCAGCTCGGCGGCTCCGGGGTGTCCTACCTCGGCTCGCTGACCCAGCACGTCTTCGAGTCGATCGCCTTCCACGGCCACTTCGCGCTGCACGTGCGGGTCCTCGCCGGGCGCGAGCCGCACCACATCGTGGAGACGCAGTTCAAGGCCTTCGCGCGCGCCCTGCGTGACGCGGTGGCCCTCGACCCCCGCGAGACGGGTATTCCGTCCACCAAGGGAGCCCTGTGAGCCCTGTGAGTTCTGGGACTTCTGCAGACTCCGAGCGGCCCCGGGTCGTCGTCCTCGACTACGGCTCGGGCAACATGCACTCGGCGGTGCGCGCCCTCGAGCGCGCGGGCGCCGAGGTGGAGCTGACCGCCGACTTCGACGCCGCCCTGGCCGCTGATGGGCTCGTGGTCCCGGGGGTGGGGGCGTACGCCGCCTGCATGGCCGGGCTGCGCTCGGTCAAGGGCGAGCGGATCATCGGACGCCGACTCTCGGGCGGGCGCCCTGTCCTGGGCATCTGCGTCGGGATGCAGGTGCTCTTCGAGCAGGGCGTCGAGCACGGCGTGAGCACCGAGGGCTGCGCTGAGTGGCCGGGCACGGTCTCGCGGCTCCAGGCGCCCGTGGTGCCCCACATGGGCTGGAACACCGTCGAGGTCCCCGAGGGCACCTCACTCTTCGACGGACTCGAGCAGGAGCGCTTCTACTTCGTGCACTCCTACGGGGCGCGTGAGTGGGTGCTCGAGACCAACGACCGCACGAAGGCGCCGCTGGTCACCTGGACCGAGCACGGCGGCGACCGTTTCGTGGCTGCGGTCGAGAACGGCCCCCTCACCGCGACCCAGTTCCACCCCGAGAAGTCCGGGGACGCCGGTGCGGCGCTGCTGCGCAACTGGGTCCAGACCCTGTGAGAGTCCCGTGAGCAAGGAGCGTGCGCGACGGCGCGAGGAGCGCGAGCGCGAGGTGGCGGCCGCTGCTGCGGCGCGCGCGGCCGCGGCTGAACAGGCGACCCGACGCCGGCGTCGTCGCCAGATGCTCCTGGGGTGGATCCCGCGCCCGGCGCCAGCGCCCAGCGGCACCTTGGCTGCGCGGCGTCAACGTCGGATCGGCCTGGTGCTCGCCGGCGTCTTCACCCTCAACGTGCTGGTGCTCTTCGCCTCGGGCAGCTGGGCCCTGCCCGCCGTCGTCCTGCTCCTCAGCATCCTGCTCACCCCCGTCGCGACCTTGTTGATCTCCCAGAAGTGACCCCGCAAGCGGTCCAGAAGGAACTCCTGCCATGACCTACCTCCAGCTCCTCCCCGCCGTCGACATCACCGAGGGCCAGGCCGTCCAGCTCGCCCAGGGCGTGGCCGGTTCCGAGCGGGCGTACGGCGACCCGGTCGCGGCTGCGCTGCGCTGGCAGGACGCCGGCGCCGAGTGGCTGCACCTCGTCGACCTCGACGCCGCCTTCGGGCGGGGCTCGAACGCCGCGCTGCAGGCCGAGATCGTGGGCGCTCTCGACATCCAGGTCGAGATGAGCGGCGGGATCCGCGACGACGAGTCGCTGGCGGCGGCGCTGGCCACCGGCTGTCGCCGGGTCAACATCGGCACCGCTGCCCTCGAGCAGCCCGAGTGGTGCGCGAAGGTGATCGCCGAGCACGGCGACCGCATCGCCATCGGCCTCGACGTGCGTGGACGCACCCTTGCCGCGCGCGGCTGGACGCGCGACGGAGGAGACCTCTACGACGTCCTGGCCCGCCTCGACTCCGAGGGCTGTGCGCGCTACGTCGTCACCGACGTCAACAAGGACGGCATGCTCCAGGGCCCCAACCTCGACCTTCTGCGCGACGTCTGCGCGGCCACCGACGCCCCGATCATCGCCTCCGGCGGCGTCACCGAGCTCGCCGACCTCGAGGCGCTGATGGGCCTCGTGCGGAGCGACGGCAAGGGCGGCGTCGAGGGTGCGATCGCCGGCACGGCCCTCTACGAGGGGCGCTTCACCCTCGAGGACGCGCTCGCGCTCACCCTGCCTGCCGAGCGCCGCGCGGGCGGCGCGTCGTGAGTCTCGCCGTCCGCGTCATCCCGTGCCTCGACGTCGACGGCGGACGCGTGGTCAAGGGCATCAACTTCCTCGACCTGCGCGACGCCGGCGACCCGGTCGAGCTGGCTCGCTCCTACGATGCCGAGGGGGCCGACGAGCTCACCTTCCTCGACATCTCCGCCTCGCACGAGGGCCGGGCCACCACGATGGAGATCGTCTCGCGCACCGCCGAGGAGGTCTTCATCCCGCTGACGGTTGGCGGTGGTATCCGTGCGGTGGAGGACGTCGACCGGCTGCTGCGCGCCGGGGCCGACAAGATCGCCGTCAACACCGCCGCGATTCGCCGGCCCGAGCTCGTCGCCGAGATCGCCGACCGGTTCGGCAACCAGGTGCTGGTGCTCTCCGTCGACGCGCGCCGCGTGCCCGTCGGTGGCGCCGGCACCGACTCGGGGTGGGAGGTGACGACCCACGGTGGGCGCCGGTCATCCGGCCTCGACGCGGTCGCCTGGGCCGCGAAGGCCGCCGAGCTCGGCGCGGGGGAGATCCTGCTCAACGCGATGGATGCCGACGGTACGCAGGACGGCTTCGACCTCGACCTCATCGCGGCGGTCCGTCGCGAGGTGTCCATCCCGGTGATCGCGTCCGGTGGCGCCGGGACGCTCGACCACTTCGCGCCCGCCGTCGAGGCCGGTGCGGACGCCGTCCTGGCCGCGACGGTGTTCCACTTCGGCACGCTGCGCGTGGGCGAGGTCAAGGCAGCCCTGGGGGCTGCCGGGCACCCGGTGCGCTGAGCGCCGCCCGGCCTCCTCGGGCAATGTCGGGCAAGTTGTGTCACCACCGGTGTGTGGGTGTCGGCGTCGTGCTCTAGCGTGACCCTCGTCTCGGATCGGGTTCCGGGAAAGAAGGAGCACCGTGAACGACGTTGACCAGGCCCCGGACCCACACGAGGACCGGGTGCGCGGTTCGACCCGCGCAGGCTTCGCCGTGCTCGGGGTGGCGATCCGGCGCCAGCCGAGGGTGTTCGCCATCTCCACGATCGGGTCCGTGCTCTTCGGTGCCCTCACGGTGGCCGATGCCTGGGTGCTGGGCTGGTCGACCGACAACGTGCTGCTCCCCGCCTTCCGCGACGGCGAGGTCGACGGCTCGCTGCTGTGGGCCGTGCTCGCGCTCTTCGTCGCCGTCGCCCTGCTCCGAGCGGTCGGCATCGTCGCACGCCGCGTCGGCGCCGGCGTGATGATGTTCCGCCTCGAGGCCGAGTCGCGCCGAGCCGTCACCAGGCGCTACCTCGAGCTGCCGATGGAGTGGCACCAGCGGCACCCCACCGGGCAGCTGCTCTCCAACGCCAACGCCGACGTCGAGGCCGCCTGGAGCCCCATCGCGCCGCTGCCGATGGCCGTCGGCACGGTCGCCATGATGGTCATCGCCATCGTGCAGATGCTCTTCGCCGACCTCGTCCTGGCGATCGTCGGGCTGCTGATCTTCCCGATCATCATCGTCACCAACGTCGTCTACCAGAACCTCGCGGAGGGCTGGGCGACCAAGGCGCAGGAGCTTCGCGCCGAGGTCAGCGCGATCGCGCACGAGTCGTTCGACGGCGCGATGGTCGTCAAGGCGTTGGGCCGCGAGCCCCAGGAGACCGAGCGCTTCGCCGCCTCCTCGCGCGAGCTGCGCGACGCCAACATCCGGGTCGGGCGCATCCGCGCGGCCTTCGACCCGATCCTCGGGGCGCTGCCCAACCTCGGGGTCCTCGTCGTCCTGGCGGTGGGGGTGTCGCGGGTGACCAGCGGTGCCGCCGATCCCGGCGACGTGGTCACGGTCGCCTACCTCCTCACCATCGTCGCCTTCCCGATCCGCTCCATCGGCTGGCTGCTCAGCGACTTCCCGGCGAGCGTCGTCGGCTTCCGCCGCGTCGAGGCCGTGCTCGGCACGACCGGTCAGATGGTCTACGGCACCTCCGGGGTCCCGGCGGGTCGCGGTGGTGCAACGCTCGAGGTGCGCGACGTCGTGCACGGCTACGAGCCCGAGCAGCGGCTGCTCGACGGTGTCTCCTTCACCGTCGAGCCCGGCCGCACCGTGGCGCTGGTCGGGGCGACGGCCTCGGGCAAGAGCACCCTCACCACCCTCCTGACGCGACTGGTCGACCCGAGGTCGGGCCAGGTGGCGGTCGACGGCACCGACCTGCGCGACCTGGCGCCCGGCGAGCTGGCTCGGGTGCTCGCGATCGTGCCTCAGTCGGCCTTCCTGTTCGACGACTCCGTGCGCGGCAACGTCACGCTCGGCGGCGACTTCTCCGACGACCAGGTCTGGGCAGCCCTGCGCACCGCTCAGGCCGACGAGTTCGTCGCAGCGCTGCCCGACGGGCTGTCGACCAGTCTGGGCGAGCGGGGCACCTCGCTCTCCGGTGGACAGCGTCAACGGCTCTCGCTGGCTCGCGCGCTGGTCCGGCGCCCGCGGGTGCTGATCCTGGACGACGCGACCTCGGCGGTCGATCCCGAGGTCGAGCAGCGGATCCTGGCCGGTCTGCAGGAGGGGGCCCACCAGACGACGTTGGTCCTGGTGGCCCATCGCAAGGCGACCATCGGTCTGGCCGACGAGGTGCTGCACCTCGAGGGCGGGCGGATCGCTTCCCGCGGCACGCACGAGCACCTGCTCGCCTCGTCCCCGACGTACGCCCGGCTCGTGAACGCCTACGAGCACGACTCCGAGCAGGTGACCTCGTGACCGCTGTCGACGACCCCACCGTGCCCGCCGTGGACACGCCCCGGCGCAATCGCACCAACAACACCACCCTCGCCACCGGCGAGGACATGCGAACCCTCGAGACCATCCGTCGCGGGGTCCACTACTCCCCGGAGCTCAAGCAGGGGCTGGTCGGCACGCTGCTGCTCGCCGTCATCGCCTCCTCGGGCCAGGTCGTCGTCCCCATCGCGGTCCAGCAGACCCTGGACCGCGGGCTCAACCGCCCGGGTGGCCCGGACACGTCGTTCACGGTGCTGCTGGGCGTGCTGGCCGCCGTGGCGGTCCTCGCCACGACCTACGCGTCGTACGCCATGACCAAGCGGTTGTTCACCACCTCCGAGCACGGTCTGGCCACGCTGCGCATCAAGGCCTTCAGGCACGTCCACGACCTGCCTCTCCTCACCCAGAACACCGAGCGTCGCGGGGCACTGGTCTCGCGCGTCACCAGCGACGTCGACCAGGTCAGCCAGTTCCTCGTGTTCGGCGGCCTGATGTTCATCGTGAGCGCCGGGCAGGTCCTGGTCGCCACGATGGTCATGCTCGTCTACTCCTGGCAGCTCACGGTGGTGGTCTGGGTCTGCTTCGCGCCCCTGTTCCTGTCGCTCAAGTTCTTCCAGCGCAAGCTCTCCGAGGCCTACAGCACCTCGCGTCGGCAGGTCGGCCTGATGCTCTCGGCGATCTCCGAGCCCGTCGTGGGCGCTGCGGTCGTGCGCTCGTACGCGGTCGAGGCGCGCACCCAGGCGCGGATCGACGAGGCGGTCGCCCGCAACCAGCGGGCGAGCGTGCGCGCGCAGAGCTACACGGCGTTCTCGTTCTCCCTGGGCGGCGTCTCGGCCGGGCTGGCCAATGCCGGGGTGCTGATCATCGGCATCTGGCTCGGCTTCGCCGACGACATCACCGTCGGCACCGTGATCGCCTTCGCGTTCCTCGTGAGCCTCTTCGTGGGCCCGGTCCAGGTCGGCACCCAGATCCTCACCGAGGCCCAGAGCGCGATCGCCGGCTGGCGCCGGGTGCTCGGGATCCTCGACACCCCCGCAGACCTCGTCGACCCGGGACCGGAGGGCAGCGTGCTGCCGCGCGGGCCGATCGACGTGCGGTTCGAGGACGTCGGGTTCGCCTATCCCTCGGGGCCCGCGGTGCTGCACGACCTCACCCTCGACATCGCCGCCGGACGACGCATCGCGGTGGTGGGCGAGACCGGCTCGGGCAAGTCGACGATCGCCAAGCTGCTCACTCGGCTGATGGACCCCTCCGCCGGCGCCGTCCTGCTCGACGGCATCGACGTGCGTGACGTCGCCGAGGCCTCGCTGCGCAGCAGCGTCGTGCTGGTGCCCCAGGAAGGTTTCCTCTTCGACGACACGATCCGGGCCAACGTCCGCTACGGCAAGCTCGACGCCTCCGATGCCGAGATCCTGGCGAGCGCTGCCGAGCTGGGCCTCGGTGACTGGGTGGCGGGCCTTCCGCGCGGCCTCGACACGCGGGTGGGCCAGCGCGGCGAGTCGCTCTCCGCGGGCGAGCGCCAGCTCGTCGCGCTACTGCGTGCCCACCTCGCCGACCCCGACCTCCTGGTCCTCGACGAGGCGACGAGCGCGGTCGACCCTCAGCTCGAGATGCGGATCGGACGCGCGCTGGAGCGGCTGATGTCTGGGCGTACCTCGGTCACCATCGCCCACCGGCTCTCGACCGCAGAAGGAGCCGACGAGGTCGTCGTGATCGACCGCGGACGCGTGGTGCAGCGAGGCCCCCACGCGCGGCTGGTCACCGAGGCCGGCAGCGTCTATGCCGGTCTCTACGCCTCGTGGACGGCGCAGCGGACGCCGGCGGCCCCACCTGCTGAGTCCTAGCGCGACGAGCGGACGCGATACTGGGAGCGTGAGCTCCCTGGACCCCGCGATCGCCTCCCGCCACAAGCGCAGCCCCGACGAGCACGGCCGAGGTCTGGTCGCTGCTGTCGCGCAGCAGCACGACACCGGTGAGGTGCTCATGATGGGCTGGATGGACGACGAGGCACTGCACCGCACCCTCACCACCGGGCGCGCCACCTACTGGAGCCGCTCGCGCCAGGAGTACTGGGTCAAGGGCGACACCTCGGGCCACGTGCAGCAGGTCGTCTCGGTGCGCCTCGACTGCGACGGCGACACCCTGCTGGTCGCGGTCGACCAGGTCGGCGCCGCGTGTCACACCGGCGCCCGCACCTGCTTCGACGACGGGCTGCTCTCGCGTGCCTGAGCCGAGGGCCGGCCTGGGCCCGGTGGCCGCGCTGGGGCTGGCCTGGGCGGGGTTCGCCGCCGTGGCCGGCAACCAGGACTGGGCGACGATCGATCTCGGGGGAGACGCCACCGACTCGGCGTTCGCCTCGGCGGCGGCCTCGACACTCGACGTCACGGCCCCGCCCGTCACGGCTCTCGCGCTGGTGCTCCTCGCGACCTGGGGCGTGGTGCTGGTCTCGCGCGGGGTCGCGCGCCGGGCGGTGACCTGGCTCGGGCTCCTCGCCGCGCTCGGGGTGGTGACCTTCGCCGTCATCGCCTGGGTCGGGACGCCGGACGACCTCACCGAGGGCACGGAGTCGGCCAGGCAGGCCACCCGCACCTTCTGGTCCTACCTGGGCGTGGTGACCGGACTGGCCGGCGTGGCCGCGTCGGTCGTGGCGGTTCGCGCGGTGCGTCACTGGCCCGAGATGGGACGTCGCTACGACGCCCCCGGCAGCGGCGCAGGCAACGGCGCGGGCAACGGCGCGGGCAACGGTGACGGTGCGCAGCGCAGCGTCGTGCCGGTGGAGGAGCAGACGAACCTCGACCTGTGGCGCGCCATCGACGAGGGGCACGACCCCACCGAGGGGTCGACCCACTAGAGTCGTCCTAGGCCGCAGTGACCTGCGGACCACGATGTCGTACGTCACCGAGGAGCACACATGTCTGACAACCACGGCAACACCCCCGCTGCCTGGACCGCTGTCGCGGTCGGTCTGATCGGGTTCGCCGTGGGTGGCGCCGGGCTGATGTTCAGCCCGATCAGCTACCCCGGGTTCTGGGTGGGTGTCGCCCTCGTCGTCGTCGCCGGGATCTTGTTCGTCGTGATGGACAAGATGGGCTTCCACGAGTCCGGTCACTGACGGATCCGACCCGGAGGCGCGAGAGATGACTCTGCAGCAGGTGGCGACACCGCCGGGGGAGTCCACGCGCGCCGCCCGGATGCGCAAGCCGGCCACGGTCATCGGCGCCCTGGCCCTGGCGACGCTGGCGCTGCACCTGCGAGACCCGCATGAGTCGGGCTCGTGGGGGCTGTGTCCCTCGGCGGCGCTGGGCTTCTGGTGTCCCGGCTGCGGCGGCCTGCGCGGGGTGAACGACCTGACCGAGCTGCGCCTCGCCGACGCCGCGTCGAGCAACCTGGTCCTGGTGCTCGCGATGCCGGTCGTGATCTTCCTGCTCGCCCGCTGGGCCCTCGACTCCTGGCGAGGCACGACCCGCCCGCCGCTCTCGCCACGCCTCGGCGCCACCCTCCTGACCCTCGGCCTGGCCGCCCTCGCGGTCTTCACGGTCCTGCGCAACCTGCCCGCCGGCTCCTGGCTCGCCCCCTGATCTTTCGCCGAGTCGGCGCGTACTCGCGCCGACTCACCGACAAAAGCGCGCCGAGTCGGCGCGTAGACGCGCCGACTCGGCATCACGGGTGGAGTCCTGCTCCAGGGGGAGCGGGGGGTCAGTTGATCTCGACCAGGAAGTTGCCGGTGGCGATCAGGACGATGTGGATCAGGGCACCGAGGATGCCGAGCACGAGTCCGGCGGTCGCCATCCCGCCACCCTGCTCACCGCTGACTTCAATTTCCTTCTTGGCCTGGATCGAGAGGAAGATCGCGACCGGGCCGATCAGGATGCCGCAGCACAGGAATCCGACGATGCCGGTGACGAGCGACCAGATCGCCTTCTTGTTGGTGCCCTGCGGTGGCACAGCGCCGTAGCCACCTTCGGGTGCGCCGTAACCGGGCGGCGGCGGTGGGGGCTGGTTGTAGCTCATGACGGGCTTCCCTTCAGGTCGAGAGCCCGCACGACCGGGCTCGCCACCGACCCTATGGCCCCGCGTGCCAGACTTGGAGGTCCGGCGGGCGGCGTTTCCCCGCCCATCTGTCTCGCACCATCTCGCACCACCAGAGGAGCTGTCCGTGTCCGTGCTCGACGACATCGTCGACGGCGTGCGGATCGACCTCGCACGACGTCAGAGCGACCGGCCGCTGGCCGAGGTGCGGGCGGCCCTTGCCGACGCGCCCGCCCCGCGTGACCCCATGCCGCACTTCCGGGCACCCGGTTCGAGCGTGATCGCCGAGGTCAAGCGCCGCAGCCCCAGCAAGGGCGACCTGGCCGACATCCCCGACCCCGCTGCGCTCGCCGCCGAGTACGCCGCCGGCGGAGCCGGCGCGATCAGCGTGCTCACCGAGGAGCGTCGTTTCGGCGGCAGCCTCGCCGACCTGTACGCCGTCCGGGCCGCGGTCGACGTGCCCGTGCTGCGCAAGGACTTCATCGTCGACTCCTACCAGCTGGTCGAGGCGCGAGCGGCCGGAGCCGACCTGGCGCTGCTCATCGTGGCCGCGCTGAGCGACGACGACCTGCGCCGACTGCACGACGAGGCCCGCGAGCTCGGACTCACCGTGCTGGTCGAGGTCCACGACGAGGACGAGACCCACCGCGCGGTCGCTCTCGGCGCCGAGCTGATCGGCGTGAACGCCCGCAACCTCAAGACCCTCGCCGTCGACAACGACACCTTCGGGCGGCTGGCGCCGCTCATCCCCGCCGATCGCGTCGCCGTGGCCGAGTCGGGCATCTCCGGACCGGACGACGTGGCGCGCTTCGTCGACGAGGGCGCGCGCGTGGTGCTGGTCGGCGAGGCACTGGTCAAGGACGGCGCTCCGCAGGCTGCAGTCGCAGCCATGACGGGACTCACGACAGGAGCTCAGGCATGACGACCAACCCGACCGACCCCAGGACCCCCGGACGCTTCGACGCCGACGAGCAGGGCTGGTTCGGCGACTTCGGTGGTCGTTTCATGCCGGAGGCGCTGATCGCCGCCCTCGACGAGCTCACCGACGCCTGGCACGACGCCATGGCCGACCCGGCCTTCCGCGCGGAGTTCGACCAGATCCTGCGCGACTACGCCAACCTGCCCAGCCCGCTCTACTTCGCCGAGCGCCTCAGCAACCAGGTGGGCGTGCGCATCCTGCTCAAGCGCGAGGACCTCAACCACACCGGCGCCCACAAGATCCGCAACGTCCTCGGCCAGGCGCTGCTCACCAAGCGGATGGGCAAGAAGCGGGTCATCGCCGAGACGGGTGCGGGCCAGCACGGCGTGGCCAGTGCGACCGCCGCCGCCTACTTCGGGCTCGACTGCACCGTCTACATGGGTGCCGTCGACGCCAAGCGTCAGGCGCTCAACGTCGCACGCATGCAGCTGCTCGGCGCCAAGGTGGTCACCGTCGACTCCGGCAGCGCCACGCTCAAGGACGCCATCAACGACGCCCTGCGCGACTGGGTCGCCAGCGTCGACCACACGGCGTACCTCTTCGGCACCGCCGCCGGCCCGCACCCTTTCCCGAGCCTGGTGCGTGACTTCGCCCGCGGCATCGGCGACGAGGCGCGCGCCCAGTGCCTCGAGCAGTACGGCGTCCTCCCGGACGCCATCGCGGCGTGCGTGGGTGGCGGGTCCAACGCGATCGGTCTCTACCAGGCGTTCCTCGAGGACGAGTCTGTCGCGATCTGGGGCTACGAGCCCGGCGGTGACGGCGTCGAGACCGGTCGCCACGCGGCCACGATCCACGCCGGCGACAGTGGCGTCCTGCACGGCGCGCGCACCTTCGTGCTGCAGGACGAGGACGGCCAGACGGTCGAGTCCCACTCGATCTCGGCCGGCCTGGACTACCCCGGGGTCGGGCCGCAGCACGCCCACCTGGCTCGCACCGGCCGGGCGGAGTACCGCCCGGTGACCGACACCGAGGCGATGGAGGCGATGGCACTGCTCAGCCGCACCGAGGGCATCATC
>NZ_JAXMNS010000037.1:0-13845 GCF_034670285.1 Nocardioides sp.
GGGCCCCGGACTACACCCAGATCACCGACCTCAAGGTCCGCCAGGCGCTCGCCTGGGCCTACCCCTACGAGGACGCTGACCTCGCGGGCGGCTACATCGAGGGCGTCACCTCGATCCCCGGTGCCCAGCTGCTGCCCCCGGGCACGGCCGGTCGCAAGGACTTCAACCCGCTGCCCGACCACGAGCCGGGCTCGACCGACGTCGAGGCCGCCAAGGCTCTCCTCGAGGAGGCCGACGCAGTCGGCTACGAGATCTCCTTCCTCTACACCAAGGACTCCGACTCCGGCGTCAAGGTGAAGGACGCGATCGTCGCCTCGCTCACCAAGGCCGGCTTCAGCCCGAAGCCCGTCCCGACCACGATCGCCGACTTCTCGACGCTGCGTGCCGACCCCGACACGGACATCAACGTCCGTAGCGGTGGCTGGATCGCTGACTGGCCGTCGGGTGGCTCCTGGTTCCCGCCGCTGCTCAAGTCCACCGCGGTGGACAAGGGCATCCTGGGTGCCAACTACTCGAAGTTCAACGAGCCGGCGATCGATGACGAGATCAAGCGCATCCAGACCCTCCCGGTCGACGAGCAGGCTGCTGCCTGGGGCGAGCTCGACGACACCATCATGACCGACTACTTCCCGATCTTCGTGACCCGCTACGGCGGCGTCGCGCAGGCCTACGGGTCGGCCATCGAGGGTCACTTCATCGACAACACGATCGGCATGCCGACGTGGAAGAACATCTGGGTCAACAACTCCTGACCCGTCGCTGATGATCGGCGCCCGGCTCGTCCGGGCGCCGGCCATCGGCAGCATCGCAGCGGTGGCGGGACCGGTCCCCGGTCTCGCCACCTGCTGTGAGCAAGGCATGACGCGGGCCCGCGCGGTCCGTCACTCACACTTCTCACGCACGCCCCCGGGCCCGACTCCCGGTCGGACACCCAACCCCAGGAGGACCCTTGTTCGGGTATGTCGTACGGCGGATGATGTCCGCTGTCTTGGTGATCCTGCTCGCCTCGCTCGCAGTGTTCACGATCTTCTTCCTGGGACCGGCGAGCCCTGCTCAGCCGGTCTGCGAGGCTGCCAGTCGGGGCAACTGCACCCCCGAGCGCCTCGAGGCCATCGAGCGCTCGATGGGTCTCGACAAGCCGGTGCTCGAGGCCTACGGCGAGTACATGAAGGGGATCGCAGTCGGTCGCGAGGTCGTGATCGGCGCCGCCGAGTACGACTGCGACGCGCCCTGCTTCGGCATCTCCTACGGCACCCGCGTCCCGGTCACCGATGAGCTCAAGGAACGCATCGTGCCGACCCTGCTGATCGCCATTGGCGGGTCGCTGGTGTTCCTCACCGTCGGAGTCGGCATCGGCATCGCCGCGGCGGCACGTCGCGGCACGGTCGGCGACCGGGTGATGGTGAGCGGCTCGCTGCTCGTCTCCTCGGTGCCCTACTACCTGCTCTGCCTGCTGGCGTGGCTCTACCTGACCTTGAAGACCAACATCTTCCCGACGACGGGCTACTTCCCACTCTCGGACGGCGACCCGTTCAAGACCTTCTCCGGACTGCTCCTGCCCTGCCTGGTGCTCGGCATCGCCAGCTCGCCGGTCTACGCGCGCTACAGCCGCGGACAGATGGTCGACACCCTGGGCGACGACTTCATCCGCACGGCCAAGGCCAAGGGCCTGCGCAACCGCACGGTGCTGCTCAAGCACGGCCTGCGTGCCGCCATCGTGCCCATCGTGACGATCTTCGGCCTCGACTTCGGCACCCTGCTGGCCGGCACGATCTTCACCGAGAAGATCTTCGACGTCGACGGCATCGGCGTGTGGGGCCTCGACGCCATCCGGCCGCCCCAGGACCTCCCGATCCTGACCGTGACGGTGCTCATCGGAGCGGTGTTCATCGTCGTGTCCAACCTGATCGTCGACCTCGTGTACGGCGTGCTCGACCCGAGAGTGAGGATGGGATGAGCCAGACCACCCAGACCGGCCAGGACGCGAAGCCGATCCGCGACAGCGGCACGGGCGAGACGCCGTACCTCGTCGTCGACGACCTGACCGTCAAGTTCCCCACCGCTGACGGCCTCGTGCACGCGGTGTCCAACCTGAGCTACAGCGTCAGTCTCGGCCAGACCCTCGGCATCGTGGGCGAGTCGGGCTCGGGCAAGTCCGTCTCGAGCATGGCAGTGCTCGGGCTGCACGACGAGCGCTCCGCCCAGATCACCGGGTCGATCCGGGTCGACGGCAAGGAGATCGTCGGGCTCAACGACTCCCAGATGCGCGACATGCGCGGCAACACGGTCGCGATGATCTTCCAGGACGCGCTCGCCGCCCTCCACCCGTTCTACCGGGTCGGCGCCCAGCTGGCCGAGGCCTACAAGATCCACCACCCGTCGGCCTCGAAGAAGGAGGCCCGCAAGCGGGCCGTCGAGATGCTCGACCGGGTCGGGATCCCCGAGCCCCAGAGCCGGGTGGACGACTTCCCGCACCAGTTCTCCGGCGGCATGCGTCAGCGGGTGATGATCGCGATGGGGCTGATCAACGACCCGTCACTGCTCATCGCCGACGAGCCGACGACGGCCCTCGACGTGACGGTGCAGGCGCAGATCCTGGACCTGTTGCAGGACCTCCAGCGCGAGTTCAACTCCGCGATCATCATGATCACCCACGACCTAGGCGTCATCGCCGAGATGGCTGACGACGTCCTGGTGATGTACTCGGGTCGGTCGGTCGAGTACGGCCCGACCAAGGAGATCCTGGTCCACCCGGAGATGCCCTACACCTGGGGCCTGCTGTCGAGCGTGCCCGACGTCAGCTCCGACACCAACGCCCGGATGATCCCGATCCCCGGCACGCCGCCGAGCCTTCTCCACCCGCCCGTCGGGTGTGCGTTCGAGGCCCGGTGCACGCACAGCGACAAGGTCGGCGGAGACTTGTGCGCGACGACGCTCCCGGACCTGCGTCAGGGAGGTCGGGGCGTGTCCCACCTCAAGCGCTGCCACCTGGCCGACCCGGAGTCCATCTTCCAGGCCGAGGTGCTGCCGCTGATCGCACCCGAGCTCGCCGACAAGGGCGACAGCACCAACAGCACCAACAGCACCGAGGAGAACTGATGGCCGAGCACACGTCGTTCGGAGAGCTGGTCGAGTCGACCCACTCCGCGAACGTCCTCGACCCCGACGCACCGCCGGTGCTGACCGTCGACAACCTGCGGATGTACTTCCCGGTGAAGTCCGGCGGCGTGATCCGTCGCCGGGTCGGCGACGTCCAGGCCGTCGACGGAGTGTCGTTCGAGGTGCCCAAGGGCGGCTCGCTCGGGCTGGTGGGGGAGTCGGGTTGTGGCAAGTCCACCACCGGTCGTCTCATCACGCGGCTCTACACGCCCACCGGCGGGTCGATGAAGTTCGGCGAGCACGACCAGGACCTCGCCACGATCTCCGACAGGGAGATGAAGCCGCTGCGCCGTGAGGTGCAGATGATCTTCCAGGACCCGTACTCCTCGCTGAACCCGCGCCACACCGTCGGCACGATCGTCGGTACTCCGCTGCGGGTGCACAAGGTGGTCCCGAAGAACCAGGTGCTCAAGCGCGTGCAGGAGCTCCTCGAGGTGGTCGGGCTGAACCCCGAGCACTACAACCGCTATCCCAACGAGTTCTCCGGTGGTCAGCGGCAGCGCATCGGGATCGCACGAGCTCTGGCGCTCCAGCCCAAGCTGATGGTCGCCGACGAGCCGGTCTCGGCGCTCGACGTCTCGATCCAGGCCCAGGTCATCAACCTGATGCAGGACCTCCAGCGCGAGTTCGACATCGCCTTCCTGTTCATCGCCCACGACCTCGCGATCGTGCGTCACTTCTGCCCCGAGGTCGCGGTGATGTACCTCGGCAAGATCGTCGAGATCGGCGACCGCGAGAGCATCTACGGCGGCGCGCACCACCCCTACACGCAGGCGCTGCTGTCGGCTGTGCCCGACATCAAGCAGGCGGTGACCGGCGAGCGACGTGAGCGGATCCAGCTCACCGGCGACGTGCCCAGCCCGATCAACCCGCCTTCGGGCTGCCGCTTCCGCACGCGGTGCCCCATCGCCCAGGAGATCTGTGCCAAGCACGAGCCGCCGCTGCTGCAGATCGGCAAGCGTCACAAGGTCGCCTGCCACTTCCCGGGTCGGATCAACCAGCACCCGTCCGAGCCGATCACCTCGCGCCTGCTCGGGGTCGACGCGCAGGGAAGCCCCGACGCGGGCGCCAGCCCCAGCACGGACCTGAAGAACCAGCCCGGCTACGCCGACACCTGGTTCGACCTGGACACGAAGTCGTTTGGACGAGCCTGAGGCTCTCTTCGACACCGGCCCGTCGTTGCCGCCCGGACCCCCGGGAGGCGGCGGCGGGTCGCTTGCCGACCTCGGTGAAGCGGTCCGTGGGTCGGCGCCTCTTGCCGTACGGATGCGCCCGCGCACCCTCGACGAGCTCGCCGGCCAGACCCAGCTGAAGGCGGTGGGCTCTCCGCTTCGGCAGGTGATCGAGGGCGACCAGTCGCTCTCGTTGCTCCTCTGGGGACCGCCCGGCACCGGCAAGACGACGATCGCCTCGATCCTCAGCCGGCACACCGGTCGGCACTTCGTCGAGGTCTCGGCCGTCTCGGCCGGCGTGAAGGAGGTGCGTGCGGCGATCGACACTGCGCGCAACCGTCTGGTGCGCACGGGCGCCGAGTCGGTGCTCTTCGTCGACGAGGTGCACCGCTTCAGCAAGGCCCAGCAGGACGCACTGCTGCCCGGCGTCGAGAACCGCTGGGTCACCCTGGTCGCCGCGACGACCGAGAACCCGTTCTTCTCCGTGATCTCCCCGCTGCTCTCGCGCAGCCTGCTGCTGCGCCTGGAGTCGCTGACCGACGACGACGTGCGGGGCGTGATGCGCTCGGCGCTCACCGACGAGCGCGGCCTCGCGGGCACGCTGGAGATCGACGACGAGGCACTCGACCACCTGGTGCGACTGGCCGGGGGAGACGCCCGTCGTTCGCTGACCTACCTCGAGGCCGCCGCGGGGGCGGCGACGTCGCGCGGGCTCGACCGGATCGACGTCGAGGCCGCCGAGGCCGCCGTCGACCGTGCGGCGGTGCGCTACGACCGTCAGGGCGACCAGCACTACGACGTCACGAGCGCCTTCATCAAGTCGATCCGCGGCTCCGATGCCGACGCGGCGCTGCACTATCTCGCCCGGATGATGGAAGCCGGCGAGGACCCGCGCTTCATCGCCCGCCGCCTGGTGATCCTGGCGAGCGAGGACATCGGCCTCGCCGACCCCACCGCGCTGACGACGGCGGTCGCGACCGCGCAGGCCGTGCAGCTCATCGGGATGCCCGAGGCGAGCTTCAACCTCGCCCACGCGGTCATCGCGCTGGCCGTCGCCCCCAAGTCGAACGCCGTCACGACGGCCCTCGCCGCGTCGACGGCCGACGTCCGCGCCGGCAAGGTCGGACCGGTGCCTCCTCACCTGCGCGACGCCCACTACGCCGGGTCGCAGAAGCTGGGCCACGGCACGTCCTACACCTACAGCCACGACGCGCCCTTCGGCATCGCCGAGCAGCAGTACGCCCCCGACGTCGTCGCCGACGCGCAGTACTACCGGCCCACCGAGATCGGCGCCGAGGCCGCGATCAAGGAGCGCTGGGAGCGGGTTCGGCGGCTGATCCGGGGACGGTAGGGTCTGGCCACATGACTGCCGATTGGAGCGTGCCCGCCTGGGTGGTGCTCGCGACCCTCGGCGCGGTCCTGCTGCTGGTGCTCGGGGGGCTGCTCGTAGTGGCCCGGCTACGACGTGCTGCCGTGCGCACCGACGGAGAGGTTGCGGCTGCGCGGGCCGAGTCGGAGCTGCTGCGCACCCAGGTGCAGGCGATCGAGCAGCGGCTGAGCGCGACCGCCGCAGCCCGGACGGACCTCGATGTGGAGCAGCACGAGTACGTCATCACCAACCTCGGCGACAAGCGCTCCGAGGACGACGGTGAGCCGGCCCCTGCTGTGGACGGCCCGCTCTTCGCCGACCTCGTGCTGCGCGAGAGCGTCGTGCAGGCGGCGTCCCTCGCCGCCGGGCTGCGTCGTGCGCTCGCCCCGGAGCACCTCAACCGGATCCGCTTCGAGATGCGCCGCGAGCTCAAGCGCGCCCGCAAGCAGCGTCGCGCCGACGCGCGCCAGGCCCGCCGCGAGTACGAAGCTCGGCACCGTTCCGGAGAAGCCGGGGAAGCTGCCGCATGAACCACACCCCACGACGTTCTCCGCTTCCTCCGCTTCGCTCCTCCACCGAACAACGCCGCAGGGACCCCGTATGAAGCGTTCCCTCTGGTTCATGGCCGGGGCGAGCGCGGGGGTCTATGCCGCCGCGCGCGCTCGTCGGGCCGCCGAGATCCTCACGGTCGACGGTCTGCGCGATCGCGTGGGCGCCGTGATCGTGGGCGCCCGGCTCTTCCGCGACGAGGTGGCCCAGGGCAAGGCCGAGGCCGAAACAGATTTGCGCGAACGCATCACCCTAGGACTGGATCAGCGCCGAGAGCTGATGGCCGGCACATCGCCAAGCCTCCAGACCCCCACGACGACACCACACCAGGAAGAAGGCACCAGCTGATGGACACCGCGGAGATCCGACGGAGGTTCCTGGCCCACTTCGAGAATGCCGGCCACACCGCTGTCCCCTCGGCCTCGCTGCTGCTGGACGACCCGAACCTGCTGTTCGTCAACGCCGGCATGGTGCCGTTCAAGCCCTACTTCCTGGGCCAGGAGACGCCGCCGTACGACCGTGCGACGAGCATCCAGAAGTGCGTGCGCACCCCTGACATCGAGGATGTCGGCAAGACCACCCGGCACGGCACGTTCTTCGAGATGTGCGGCAACTTCTCCTTCGGTGACTACTTCAAGGAGCGGGCCATCGAGCTCGCCTGGGACCTCGTCACCAAGCCGCAGTCCGACGGGGGCTGGGGCTTCGACGAGGCCAAGCTCTACCCCAGCGTCTACGTCGACGACCACGAGGCCGTCGCGCTGTGGAAGAAGATCACCGGCCTGCCCGACGACCGCATCGCGCGGCTCGGCAAGTCGGAGAACTACTGGTCCATGGGCGTGCCCGGACCGGGTGGCCCCTGCTCGGAGATCCTCATCGACCGCGGACCGGCCTACGGCGCCGACGGCGACTTCTCTGCCGAGGACCGCTACCTGGAGTTCTGGAACCTCGTCTTCATGCAGGACGAGCTCAGTGCGGTGCGGTCGAAGGAGGACTTCGACATCGCCGGCCAGCTGCCGAAGAAGAACATCGACACCGGCATGGGCCTCGAGCGGGTCGCGTTCATGACGCAGGGCGTCGAGAACATGTACGAGATCGACGTGATGTTCCCCGTGATCGAGCGGGCGATGGAGCTGACCGGCCGGAAGTACGGCGCCGACCCGGTCGACGACGTGCGCTTCCGCGTGATCGCCGACCACGTCCGGTCCTCGATGATGCTCATCAGCGACGGCGTGACGCCGGGCAACGAGGCGCGGGGCTACGTCCTGCGGCGACTGCTGCGGCGCGCTGTCCGCTCGGTGCGACTCCTCGGCTACGAGGACCCCGCGCTGCCCGAGCTGCTGCCGATCAGTCGCGACAAGATGGGGGAGACCTACACCGACCTCCACTCCGACTGGGAGCGCATCTCGCGCGTCGCCTTCGCCGAGGAGGAGGCGTTCCGCAAGACGTTGGCCTCCGGGACGACGATCTTCGACACGGCTGCGGCGAAGGTCAAGAAAGCCGGTGGCACCTCGCTCGCCGGCGAGCAGGCGTTCGCCCTGCACGACACCTACGGCTTCCCGATCGACCTGACCCTGGAGATGGCGTCCGAGGCAGGGCTGTCGGTCGACGAGCCCGGCTTCCGCTCCCTGATGGCCGAGCAGCGCGATCGCGCGAAGGCCGACGCGAAGTCGAAGAAGGGCCAGCACGCCGACACCGGCGTCTACCGCGGCATCCTCGACGAGCACGGCCCCACCGAGTGGCTGGCCTACGAGACGCTCGCGACCGAGTCACGCGCCCTGGCCCTCCTGAGCGGCGGAGCGCCCGCCACGGTGCTCGGCAACGGTGAGGTCGGCGAGATCGTCCTCGACCGCACCCCGTTCTACGCTGAGTCCGGTGGACAGGTCGCCGACGCCGGCATCATCGAGTTCGACGGCGGGCGCCTCGAGGTGCTCGACGTCCAGCGTCCCGTGCGCGGGCTCGTGGTGCACCAGGTGCGGGTCGTCGACGGCGAGCTCTCAGCGGACGCCGTGGCCGGCTCCGGACAGCTGCACGCCCAGGTCGACCCCGACTGGCGCACCGGCGCTCGCCAGGCCCACTCCGGCACCCACGTCGTGCACGCCGCGCTGCGCCAGGTGCTCGGGCCCAGCGCCCTGCAGTCGGGCTCCTACAACCGCCCCGGCTACCTGCGCCTCGACTTCGGCTGGACCACCGGCCTCAGCCCCGCGCAGGTGCGCGAGATCGAGGACGTCTCCAACCACGCCCTGCGGGCCGACCTGGCCGTCGGCGCGCAGTACATGACCCTGCCCGACGCGAAGGAGTGGGGCGCGGTCGCGCTCTTCGGCGAGACCTACGACGCCGGCAAGGTGCGCGTCGTCGAGATCGGCGGACCCTGGTCGCGCGAGCTGTGCGGTGGCACGCACGTCGACCACTCCTCGCAGATCGGCACGATCGTCGTCACCGGAGAGGCCTCCGTCGGCTCGGGCAACCGCCGCATCGAGGCCTTCACCGGCGTCGAGGGATTCGCCTACCTGGCCAAGGAGCGCGACGTCGTGGGGCAGCTGACCGGGCTGCTCAAGACCCAGCCCGACGACCTCGTCGGCCGCGTCGGCGACCTCGTCGAGCGGCTGCGCGCCGCCGAGAAGGAGATCGAGAAGGTCCGCCTCGCCCAGCTGTTGTCGGGCGGTGCCGAGCTCGCTGCCGGTGCGCAGGACATCGGTGGCGTGCAGGTGGTGGCCCACCGGGTCGACGGCGCGGGCGGCGGAGACGTGCGCACGCTGGCCATGGACGTGCGCGGCCGCCTGCCGCACGACGCCCCCGGCCTCGTCGTCGTCATCGGTGCCGCCGACGGCAAGGTCTCGGTCGTGGCCGCCCTCAACGAGGCCGCCCAGGCACGTGGTCTCAGCGCCAACGACCTGGTGCGCGCGGTCGGTCCGTTCATCGACGGCAAGGGCGGCGGCAAGGCTGACGTCGCCCAGGGTGGCGGCACCGACACGAGCCGCCTCGACGAGGCCCTCGCCGCGGTCGGCGCCACCGTCGCCGCTGCGGTCTGAGCGGACAGGGGACGGCGTGAGGCACGGCGTACGGCTCGGCCTGGACCCGGGGGATGCCCGGATCGGTGTCGCGCGCAGCGACCCGTCGGGCTTCCTGGCCACGCCGGTCGAGACCGTGCGCACCGGCAAGGGTGACCTCAAGCGTCTCAAGCAGATCGTCGCCGAGATCGCCGAGGAGACCGCCGACGGAGTGATCGAGATCGTCGTCGGGCTGCCTCGCTCGCTCTCCGGCGCGGAGGGTCCGGCGGCAGTGAAGGTGCGGGCGTTCGCCGACCGGCTCACCACGTCCCTGGCACCGTTGCCCGTACGGCTGTGCGACGAGCGTCTCACCACCGTGTCGGCTGAGGCTATGCTGCGCGATCGTGGCACCAAGGGGGCCAAGCGCCGAGCGGTGGTCGACCAGGCCGCAGCGGTGTTCATCCTCCAGCACGCCCTCGACAGTGAGCGATCGACCGGAGTCCCTCCCGGCGAGCTCGTCGCCCGAACCCAGGAGCACGATGACTGAGCACGATCCCGCACCGGATTCCGTACCGGCGGACGAGTCGCTCCCGGACGAGCTTGCTGCAGAGCACCCCGAGGAGCACCCCGAGGAGCAGCCGCTGCCGCTCCCGGTCGGGAGCCGGCGCAAGCCACGCGGACGCCTGTCCGGCTGCATCCCCGTGCTCCTGGTGCTGGCGCTGCTGGGCGGCGGCGCCTACTTCGGCATCACGCGCGGCGCCGAGGCCCTGCGCGACCAGTTCCAGGAGACGGCCGACTACACCGGCCCCGGCCAGGGCAAGGTCGCCTTCCAGGTCAACGACGGCGACACCATCTCCGACATGGCCACGGGTCTCGTCGAGGCCGACGTCGTCGCCTCGCGGGAGGCCTTCACCGAGGCCGCCGCTCTCGACCCCGAGGGCTCACGCGGCATCCAGGTCGGCTTCTACGAGCTGCAGAAGCAGATGCGGGCCTCCGACGTCGTGCAGATCCTCGTCGACCCCTCCAACATCGTCTCCGACGTGGTGGCCGTGCCCGAGGGGCTCACCGTCAACCAGATCGTCGACATCCTGGCCAAGAGCACCGACTTCAAGGCCAAGCAGTTCACCAAGGCACTGAAGAAGTCCGACAAGCTCGGCCTGCCCGACTACGCCGACGGTAACCCTGAGGGCTACCTCTTCCCGGCGACGTACTCCTTCGGGCCCGACGCCAAGCCGCTCACGATGTTGACCGCGATGGTCGACCGGTGGCGGCAGGCCGCCGACTCGGCAGGTCTCGAGCAGGCCGCTGCCGATCTGGGCTACACCCCGCACGAGCTGATGACCATCGCCTCGATGGTGCAGGCCGAGGGCCGCGGGGATGACATGCCGAAGGTCTCGCGGGTCATCTACAACCGGCTCGAGAACCCCGACAACGGGATCACCCAGGGCTTCCTGCAGATCGACGCCACCGTCAACTACGCGCTGGGGCAGAGCCCGATCGCGCGGCTGACGATCGACCAGATCGACTCGGTCGCCGACTCGCCGTACAACACCTACCGTCAGCAGGGACTGCCCCCGGGCCCGATCGAGGCGCCCGGCGACGACGCGATCGCGGCGGCCTCCAGCCCCGACGATGGCGACTGGCTCTTCTACGTCACCGTCAACCTCGAGACCGGTGAGACGAAGTTCGCCGAGACCAACGAGGAGTTCCTCCAGTTCAAGGGCGAGTTCGACCAGTACTGCGCCACGCAGTCGGACCGGTGCTGATCGATTCTCCTTCGCACGGCGCACCCCAGCGGTGCGCCGTGCTCGGTGATCCGATCGCGCACTCGCTCTCGCCGGTGCTCCACCGCGCGGGCTATGCCGAGCTCGGTCTCGACTGGACCTACGAGGCGGTGCAGGTGCCCTCCGGAGGACTCTCGGCCTTCCTGGAGCACGACTCGGGCTGGCGCGGGCTCTCGCTCACGATGCCGCTCAAGCGCGAGGTGCTCGAGCTCGGTGACGAGCTCACCGACCGGGCACGAGCAGCCGGCGCGGCCAACACCGTCGTCCTCGACGGCGGACGGCTGCTGCTCGACAACACCGACCTGCCGGGGGCGGTGGCTGCCGTGCGCGAGCGCTTCAGCGGACCGGTCGACGAGGTGTCGGTGATCGGTTCCGGTGCCACCGCTGCCTCCATCGGTCTCGCGCTGTGCGAGCTCGGCGCTCGGACCGTGCGGGTCCTCTCGCGCGACGAGGGCCGGGCGGCGGCCACGATCGAGGTCATCGCCTCGCACGCCTCCGCCCCCGCGGTGACGTGGCGTGATCTCTCCGCGGTGACCTCCGAGGTGGTGCTGCCCGGCGACGCCGTCGTCTCGACCATCCCCGCAGAGGCCCAGGGCGTGGCGCTGGTCGAGGCGTGCCGCTCGACGAGCCTGGTCTTCGAGGCGCTCTACGACCCCTGGCCCACCCCGCTCGCCGCAGCGGCTCTCGCCCGCGGGCAGGCACTCGTCAGCGGGCTCGACCTCCTGGTGCACCAGGCGGCGCTCCAGTTCGAGCTCTTCACCGGTCAGGTCGCCCCCGTGGCCGTGATGCGCTCCGCCGGCGAGACCGCTCTCGCCGCTCGCGCGCAGGCGTGACCAGTCGATGAGCGACGTGCTGGTCGGACCGCTCGCCGGGCTCGTCTGCGCGCTCCTCGGCGCGCTCGTGCCGTGGGTGATCGCCAGGCTCCCGCAGCCCGCACCCGTCGCTGAGCCCGTGGAGGGCGTCGCGCTCACCGCAGCGCAGCAGACGCTGCTCGACGAGGGTCCGGTGCCGACGTACGTCGAGCTGGCCGCGCGCCCGGGCACCCGGTCGACGCTCGTGGTCGTGGCCGGTCTCAGCGGCGCGCTCCTGGGCTGGTCACTGGGTGCCACGTGGGTGCTGCTGCTCGTGCTGCCGCTCGCGCCGCTCGGTGCGGCCCTGGCGCTGATCGACCTGCGCTGCCGACTGCTGCCCTCGCGCCTGGTCCTTCCCGCGACCGGGCTGGCGATCGGCTACGGCGTCGCAGCCTGGCTGCTGGACGGGTCGGCCGACGACCTCGTGCGGGGCCTCATCGGTCTGGCGGCGGCCCGCTCGGTCTTCTGGGTGCTGTGGTTCGTGCGCTCGGCAGGAATGGGTTTCGGCGACGTACGCCTCTCGGCGCTGCTCGGTTTCGTGCTCGCCTACCTGGGCTGGGCGGAGTACGCCGTGGGCCTCTACGCGCCGTTCCTGATCTTCGCCCTGCCCGGGCTGCTGCTCGCGATCGTGCGACGCGACCGGTCGCTGCTCAAGCAGGCCTACCCGTTCGGTCCCTTCCTGCTGGCCGGCGCCCTGCTGGGGATCCTGCTCGGCGAACCCCTCCTGAGGAGTCTCATCGCGGGGTGAGGGGGCAGAGCCGTAGGTGGTCGATGGAAGACTGGCCCCATGTTGCGTTGGCTCACTGCGGGTGAATCCCATGGCCCATCCCTGGTCGCGATCCTCGAGGGCCTGCCGGCCCACGTCGAGGTCACGTCCGACGACATCTCCGACTCCCTTGCCCGGCGTCGTCTCGGTTACGGCCGCGGCGCCCGGATGAAGTTCGAGCAGGACCAGGTCACCATCAGCGGCGGCGTGCGTCATGGTCGCACGCAGGGCGGTCCGGTGGCGCTCATCGTGGGCAACACCGAGTGGCCCAAGTGGGAGACGGTCATGTCGGCCGACCCGGTCGACGCCGAGATCCTCGACGCCCAGGCGCGCAACGCTCCGCTCACGCGGCCCCGTCCGGGTCACGCCGACCTGGCGGGCATGCAGAAGTACGACTTCGACGAGGCGCGCCCGATCCTCGAGCGTGCCTCGGCCCGCGAGACCGCCGCCCGCGTGGCGCTCGGCCGCGTCGCCTCCAACTTCCTCGAGCAGGCCGTCGGCGCCCGGATCGTCTCCCACGTCATCGAGCTCGGCGGCGTGCGTGCCCCGGCCGGTCTGTGGCCGCAGGCCGACGACGTCGCCCGCCTCGACGAGGACCCCGTGCGGTGCCTCGACCCCGAGGCGGCAGCCGCGATGACCGCGCGCATCGACCAGGCCCACAAGGACGGCGACACGCTCGGCGGCGTCGTCGAGGTCGTCGTCCACGGACTCCCGCCGGGCCTCGGCTCGCACGTGCACTGGGACCGTCGCCTCGACTCGCGTCTCGCCGGGGCCCTGATGGGCATCCAGGCGATCAAGGGCGTCGAG
Organism: Nocardioides sp.; assembly: GCF_034670285.1. Taxonomy (GTDB): domain Bacteria; phylum Actinomycetota; class Actinomycetes; order Propionibacteriales; family Nocardioidaceae; genus Nocardioides. The sequence continues at coordinate 13,445 of NZ_JAXMNS010000037.1, forward strand.
GTCGGCGACGGCTTCGAGCTCGCGGCCACGCCTGGCTCGCTCGCCCACGACGAGATCGTGCCCACCGACGACGGCATCCGTCGCGTCTCCGACCGCTCCGGCGGCACCGAGGGCGGCATGACCACCGGCGAGGTGCTGCGGGTGCGCGCCGCCATGAAGCCGATCGCGACCGTGCCGCGAGCGCTGCGCACGATCGACGTCACCACCGGCGAGGCTGCGGTGGCCCACCACCAGCGCTCCGACGTGTGTGCGGTGCCGGCCGCCGGCATCGTGGCCGAGGCCATGGTGGCGCTGGTGCTCGCGGACGCCGTCGTCGAGAAGTTCGGTGGCGACTCGGTCGGCGAGACCCGGCGCAACTACGAGACCTACCTGGCCAACCTGAGGTACTCGTGACCTCCGGC
>NZ_JAXMNS010000038.1:0-13659 GCF_034670285.1 Nocardioides sp.
GCCCTTGTCGTCGGGGTAGTGCACGCCGCTCACGCCGGTGGACAGCTCGAAGCGGAGCTTGGGGTCGTCGCGCAGCAGCTGCATCACGGCGAGGAGGTCCTCACGGCGCACGTGGAAGGTGATCTCGTTGCGGTGCACCACGACGTGCCACGGGCCGGTGAAGGCGGGCTCGAGCGCGTCGGCCACCTCGTCGTACCACCCGCCGAAGGGACGCTGGGCCGCTCCGGGGAAGACGATCGGGGCGACCAGGCCGCCGAAGCCGCTGGTGTCGCCGGTGCCACGGGTGCCGAACATGCCGGTGCGGGTGCCGACCGTCTTGACCTCGGGGTCGTTGGTCGCGGGGACCTTGCCCTCGGGGCCGGACTGGTCGGGACCGGTGGTCTTGTCCTCGTCGCTCATCGCAGAAGTCCTCGCTGCTCGGAGGTGGGCAGGGCGCGCAGGGCCTCGGACTCGAGGTCGGCGATCTGGGCCAGGCGGTTGGCGCCCATCTTGGTGTTCTGCACCTGGTCGTGGAGCTTGAGGATCGCGTCGATCAGCATCTCGGGGCGCGGCGGGCAGCCGGGGAGATACATGTCGACCGGCACCACGTGGTCGACGCCCTGCACGACGGCGTAGTTGTTGAACATGCCGCCGCTGCTGGCGCAGACGCCCATGGCGAGGACCCACTTGGGCTCGGCCATCTGGTCGTAGATCTGGCGCAGGACCGGCGCCATCTTCTGGCTCACCCGGCCCGCGACGATCATCAGGTCGGCCTGGCGGGGGCTGGCGCGGAAGACCTCCATGCCGAAGCGGGCGAGGTCGTACTTGGGCCCGCCCGAGGTCATCATCTCGATCGCGCAGCACGCCAGGCCGAACGTCGCCGGCCAGAAGCTGGCCTTGCGCATGTAGCCCGCGAGTCCTTCGACCGAGGTCAGCAGGACTCCACTGGGAAGCTTCTCTTCGATACCCATGGGGTGCTCGCTCTCAGGTTGCTCGGGTCGCTGGGCGGGGAGTGCGGGAGGTCGACACGACTCAGTCCCAGTCGAGGCCGCCGCGACGCCACTCGTAGGCGTAGGCCAGCGTGATGTTGAAGAGGAAGAGGAAGACCGCGATCAGACCGGCCCAGGAGAGCTGGTCGAAGTAGACCGCCCACGGGACGAGGAACATGATCTCGACGTCGAAGATGATGAAGGTCATCGCCACGGTGTAGTACTTCACCGGGAAGCGACCGCCACCCAGCGGCTGCGGCGTCGGCTCGATGCCGCACTCGTAGGAGTCGAGCTTGGCCCGGTTGTAGCGGCTCGGACCCACGACCATGCTCGTGACGATCGAGCCGACCGCGAACAGGGCCGCCAGCGCCGCGAGGGCGAGAACGGGGGTGTAGAGCTCCATGGGGCGTTCCTTCCGCAGATCCGGATGCGCCCCGCGACCCGGGTCGACCGCGTTCGTCGTCCCCGTGGTGACACCGAGTTTGTGACTTTGTGAACTGAATCACGAGTGGCGCACGCGCCATCTTGCCACTCCGGGCGATCTGCGTCACACCGGGGTACGAACGACCTCAACCGCCCCGTTTCAGGCGAATTACAGCAGTCGGATGTCGTCTAAATCACGGCCCGGCGGGCCGGCTGCGACAGCTCAGGGAGCGGTGGCGCGGTGCAGCGCGACGATGCCGCCGGTGAGGTTGCGCCACTCGGGGCCGAGCCAGCCGGCCTCGCCCAGCATCGCGGCCAGGCCGCGCTGGTCGGGCCAGGCCCGGATCGACTCGGCCAGGTAGACGTAGGCATCTGGCGAGGAGGAGACGGCACGGGCCACCGAGGGCAGCGCCTTCATGAGGTACTCGATGTAGACGGTGCGGAACGGCGACCAGGTGGGCTGGCTGAACTCGCACACGACGAGCCGACCGCCGGGTCGGGTGACCCGACGCAGCTCGCGCAGCCCGGCGACGGGGTCGACGATGTTGCGCAGGCCGAAGGAGATCGTCACCGCGTCGAAGCTGTCGTCGGCAAAGGGCAGCCGGGTGCCGTCGCCGGCGGTGAAGGGCAGGTGGGGGCGCGCCTGCTTGCCGACCTTGAGCATCCCGAGGGAGAAGTCGCAGGGCACCACGAAGGCGCCCCGCTCCTCGAAGGGCTCGGACGACGTGCCGGTGCCGGCGGCGAGGTCGAGGACCCGCTCGCCGAACTGCGGGTCGACGGCCTCGATGACGTCGCGGCGCCAGCGACGGTCCTGCCCGAGGGAGAGGATGTCGTTGGTGAGGTCGTAGCGACGAGCGACCTCGTCGAACATGCCTTGGACGTCGGTCGGTTGCTTGTCGAGCTGAGCGCGGGCCACGGGGCGAGCCTAGGCGGTCGGCTCCTCCACCAACGGGTCGGCAACCAATTCCGCTCGCGCCGCGTCTCCCAGGTGTGGAGGTTGCCGGTCACGGCCACCTCGTCGTGACACGCTCGACCCGATCACCAGCACAGGAGAACCCCGATGCCCGCCGTACGCCGCCTCACCCTGACCGTCCTGGTCCTGACCTTGCTCGCCGCCTCGGGCGTCGCAGCGGCGTACGCCCTGCGGTCCGAGGACCGCCCGAACGACGCGGCGTCGGAGCGGGTCGAGCGGACCCCCTCGGCCAGGCCGGCCCCGAGGAGCACTCCCGGCCCCCAGGTGACCCCCACCCCGTCGCCCTCCCCCACGCCCGAGCCGGAGCCGGAGCCCCAGGGTGGCCCGCCGCTGCTCTCGCCGGGCGACGACGGTCCCGCGGTGCGCGCGCTCCAGGCCAGGCTGCGTCAGATCCGGTGGTTCGACGCCGACGTCACCGGCTACTACGGCGACGTGACGACGACCGCCGTGGAGGGCTTCCAGGCCAAGCGGGAGATCCCGGTGACCGGCTACGTCGACGCCGAGACCCGCGACCGGCTGCTCGCGATGACCTCGGAGCCGACGGCCGACGAGCTCGCCAACCGGCTCGCGCCCTCGGCCGGCAACACACCGGGCGCCCTGGACCCGCGCTGCCTGACCGGGCGAGCCCTGTGCATCGACAAGTCCAGCAACACCTTGCGCTGGGTGGTCGACGGGGCGGTGCGCACGGCGTTCGACGTCCGCTTCGGGTCGCAGTACACCCCGACCCGCGAGGGCGCGTTCGCGGTGAGCTTCATGAACCGCGACCACGTGTCGTCGCTCTACGACAGCCCGATGCCCTTCGCCATGTTCTTCTCCGGCGGGCAGGCGGTGCACTACTCGTCGGACTTCGCCTCCGTCGGGTACGCCGGCGCCTCGCACGGCTGCGTCAACGTGCGCGACTACAACGGCATCGCCGCGCTCTACGACCAGGTGCGGGTCGGCGACAAGGTGATCGTCTACCGCTCCTGACTCGGACTCGGGCCCGGTCGAGGCCGGGGCCGAGGTCGGGGTCGGGGCTCAGGACTCCTGGAGGTCGCGCACGGCCTCGGCAGCGATGACGACCTCGTCGACGCCGACGCCCTGGCCCGTGACGTCGTACAGCAGGCCCTCGGAGCCGAGCTGGCAGTGCGTGCGCGAGGGCTGCTCGGCCGGGTCGACCGGCTGGCCCTCGGCGATGGCAGCCGCGTAGACCACCGAGCACACCGTGTCGTCGTCGACACGGACGACCTCGAGGTTGCCGCGGGCGGCACCCTGCACGTCGGCGTCGAACGGGGCGCCGTCGGGCACGAAGAGCCCGGGCTCGCCGGGAGCAACGGTGACCGTGAGGAACGCCGACCCGTCGACCTTGGTGTAGAGCCCGAAGGCGGTCGGGTCACCGAAGAGGGTGGCGAGGTTGTCGGACGCCGAGTCGACGAGCGGCTCGAGCTGCTCGGTACCGCCGAACTGGGCGAGCACCTCGTCGGGGACCTCCGTGCCGAGCAGCGAGATCAGGTCGCCGGGCAGGGTGTCGGGCAGCGGCGCGAGCTCTTCCACGCCGGGGCCCGAGTGCCCGTCGCCGGTGATCTCGGGAAGTCCCACGGCGAACCCGACGAGCAGGGCCAGGGCGACCGCTCCACCTCCGGCTGCGATCAACGAGGTGCGGGACGACGGCGTGGTGGAGGGGGTGCTCATGGAATCGATACTGACATCCGGGTGAACGGACCCGAGCAGGTGGCTGGGTAGGCTCGCAGAGTGAGCATGGGTGCGATGAGTGACGAAGAGGCCGCGCCTTTCGTCGTCCGCACCACCGCGCTGAGCCTCGACGCCGCCACTGCCCTGGTCGATCTGCTGCCCGCAGAGGAGCCTTTCGCCTGGCTGCGCCACGGCGAGGGCCTGGTCGGCTGGGGCGTCGCCGCGTCGGTGCGCACGAGCGGTCCGGAGCGCTTTGCCGACGCCGACGACTGGTGGTCGGAGCTGACCGCTCGCGCCGTCGTCCGCAGTGACCTGCACGCTCCCGGCACCGGCCTGGTCTGCTTCGGCACGATGGCTTTCTCGGACGTCGACCGCGACGAGACCGAGTCGCTGCTCGTGGTGCCGCGCGTGCTGGTGGGGCGGCGTGGCGAGACCGCCTGGATCACCACGGTCTCCCCGCACGGCCTCGACCTGGTCGATGCCGCCATCGACGTGGCCGACCCCCCCGAACCTCCGCAGGGCGTGCGCTTCGCGGACGGCGCGCTGGACGGCGAGGCCTGGATGGGCGCCGTGGCGGACGCCGTCGCCCGCATCGCCGCCGGCGACCTGGAGAAGGTCGTCCTGGCCCGCGACCTGATCGCCACCGCTGACACCGACGTCGACGTCCGCTGGCCGCTGCGTCGCCTCACCGAGCTCTACCCGACCTGCTGGACCTTCCACGTCGACGGGCTCTTCGGCGCCACCCCCGAGCTGCTGGTGCGCCGCGAGAAGGGGCTGGTCACCTCACGGGTGCTCGCCGGCACCATCCGCCGCACGGGCGACGACGAGCGCGACCTCGCCCTTGCCGCGACCCTGGCCCGGTCGTCGAAGGACCTCGCCGAGCACGAGTACGCCGTCCGCTCGGTCGCGGAGTCGCTCGAGCCGCACTGCTCGTCGATGAACGTGCCCGAGGCGCCGTTCGTCCTGCACCTGCCCAACGTGATGCACCTCGCCACCGACGTCGCCGGCGTGGTGCACGACGCCGAGACCGTCACCTCGCTCCAGCTCGCCGCGTCGCTGCACCCCTCGGCCGCGGTGGGCGGCACCCCGTCGGGTGCGGCCCTGTCGTTGATCGCCGAGATCGAGGGCATGGGCCGCGGTCGCTACGCCGGTCCGGTGGGCTGGATGGATGCCACCGGCGACGGCGAGTGGGGCATCGCGCTGCGCTCGGCCGAGGTCGTCGGCTCCACCGTCCGGCTCTTCGCCGGGTGCGGGATCGTCGCCGACTCCGACCCGGAGTCCGAGCTCGCCGAGACCCAGGCCAAGTTCGTGCCCGTCCGCGACTCGCTCGGCTCCTGAAGATGGCCGTCGACGTCGAGACCGAGATCGTGATCGATCGACCGCGCGCCGAGGTGGCTGCCTTCTGCGCCGACCCCGACAACGCCACCCGCTGGTATCGCAACATCACCGCCGTGGAGTGGGTGACCGCTCCCCCGCTGGCGGCGGGCTCCCGGCTTGCCTTCGTCGCCTCGTTCCTCGGGCGCCGGTTGTCCTACACCTACGAGGTGCGCGAGCACGTGCCCGGCGAACGCTTCGTGATGAGCACCCAGGAGGGGCCGTTCCCGATGCGCACGACCTACACCTGGGAGGACGCGGACGCCGAGACCGGCACCGGCACGCTGATGCGGCTGCGCAACGACGGCGAGCCGAGCGGTTTCGCCGGCGTCGCCGCTCCGATGATGGCCCGCGCCATGCGCAGCGCCAACCGCAAGGACCTCGCCCTGCTCAAGCAGGTGCTCGAGGGCTGACCACCCTCGCGCGCCGGCCGCGGGTCACTCCAGGTCGGCGCCGTCGGCCAGGCGCACGAACGACAGGTCGCCGATGAGGTTGGCCATGTGGGTGTCGACCATCCCGAGGGCGAGGTCGCTGTAGACCTTGTCGTGGATGCCGAGGTTGCGCGGGGCGCCGACCTCGCGCACGAAGTCGACGGCCTCGCTGATCTTGAGCCAGGGCGCCGAGATCGGGGCGAGCAGGACGTCGATCTCCTCGCTGGGGGCGGTCAGCGAGTCGCCGGGGTGGAAGACCTTGTGACCACCGAGCGTCAGCAGGTAGCCGGAGTTGTCGAAGCGCGGGTAGTCGGGGTGGATGACGGCGTGCTGCTCCCCCACCACGCGCACGGGCACGCCGAGGTCGAGCACCTCGCCGGGGGTGACCACCCGGACGCGCTCGGACAGGTCCGGGGCGTCCTCGGCGATCACGCGGGCGACGGCGTCGATCGTCACGATCGGGGCGTCGGTGGCGCGCAGGTGCTCGGCGTCGTAGTGGTCGGCGTGCTGGTGGGTGATGAGCACGACGTCGGCGCCGTCCACGGCCTCGCGGCCGGTGAAGGCGCCCGGGTCGAGGACCAGTCGGACGCCGGCGTGCTCGACGCGCACGCAGGCATGACCGAACTTGGTGATCTGCATGGCTCCAACCTAGGCCGGACGTGGGCCCGGCCGCGATGGCCGGACCCACGTCCGTGATGGTTCCCGATGCCCGGGTCAGTGGATCTGCACGTTGCCTCCCGTGACCGCACCGGTCTGGAGGGTGCCGTCGATCCAGAGCTGGAACACGTCGTCCCGCCCGGGCTCACCGTTGTCCTCCGTGTAGGCGACGAACGAACGACCATCCTTGGCCGTGCCCGCGAACCAGGCCGACGTCTTGTCGGTCGAGACCGCCAGCGCCGTCATGGTGTGGGCATGGAACTTCACGCCCTTGCGGCCGTACTGCAGGTTGCCCTTGAGCCCCTTCTTGCCGGCCTGGACGTTGAACCCGGTCTTGCCGCCCTCCGAGGTCGACGGTCCGCCGGTCACCTTGCCGTCGGTGCTGGAGACGCTGACGATCAGCGTGTCGCACCCGGTGGCGCCGTCCTTGTCGGTCACGCACACCTCGACCGTGTGGTCCCCGAGCGTCAGGTACTGGTGCGCGTGGTCGATCGGCCCGGTCGACGAGGCGCTCGCCGAGTCGGACTCGCCGTCGCCCCAGTCGATCGCGACGTCCCAGTCGGCGTCGGTGCCCGGGTCGGCGAACGAACCGTCAAGACCGGCCGAGCTACCGAAGGTGATCTCCTGGTCGGGTCCGGCCTCGACCTCGGGCGCAACGTTGTCGACGGTGACGGTGAAGCTCGTCGTCGCCGACTCGCCGTTGCCGTCGTCGGCCGTGATCGTCACGGTGTACGGGCCGGCCGGCCCATCCGGTGCCGGGTTCGACCACGCCCAGGTGCCGTCCTCGTGGTCGACGACCGTGCCGACGTCGGCGCTGAGCGACACGTCGTCGCCGTCGTCGTCGGCGTAGGTGCCGCTGTTGCCGGCATCGGTGCCCTCAGGTGTCGACACCGCCCCGGCGTCGCTGGCGATCGTCGGCGCCACGTTCGGCGCCTTGACCGTCAGCACCGCATCACCGCACGCCGAGGCGGACGGCTCGTTGCCGGCGTCGCCGCCGTACTCGGCGATGACGTGGTAGGTGCCCGCCGGCAACGTCACCGGGTCGGAGTCCGGAAGGGTCCCGTTGGTCACGATGTCCTGGGCGGCACCCGCGGACTCGACGGTCGTGCACGTGTCGTCGGAGTACCAGGTGTAGGTGACCGTGCCCGAGGCACCACTGGCGTTGTCACCGGCCAGTGTCGCGCTCGCGGTGGCCGACTCGCCGGGCTCGACCGTCACGTCCGTGCCGGTGTCGCCGCCGCCGGTGATCAGCGGCGTGGTGCTCGTCGGCTCGGGCTCGACCTCGGTCTCGTCGCCGCTGCACCCGGGGTCGTAGGCAGCAGCCCAGTTGAGACGCAGCGTCACCTCGCCCAGGTCAGCGGGTGGGTCGACGACGTCGATGAGGAACTGCGGGAGCGCCGGCTGGGTCTCCAGGCCGAGACCGGTGAGATCCACGCTGCCCCCGGAGAACGTCTGGTCAGCGATGCCGACCGAGGCGCCGTTGGCGCTCTGGAACGCGACCGAGGCGCTCGTGTACGTCGCCTCGTCGGGCACGAGCAGCTCCAGCGACTCGTACTCGGTGGGGAAGCACTCCTCCTCGTTGACCACGAACTGCGAGACCAGGACCCGGATGTCGCCCTGACCGCAGGCTCCGCCGTCGAAGGCGTCGAAGTTCTGGATCTGCGAGGTTCCGCGGTCCGCGTTCACCCAGATGCACGTGGGACGGAACGGGTCCGTGTTGACGGTGTAGGGCAGGAACGCGTTGGATAGATTCTTCGGGAACCCGGCACACACCGCCCCGGTCGAGTAGTCGTAGCAGTCGATGCGATTCGGCACGTAGCCCGGCGTGAAGATGCGGGATGCCACGGTCACGGCACCGCCGCTGTAGTAGTGGCCGCCCATGTTGGCCGGGACCCCAGGGGGAGCCGCGATCGGGAGCCCGTCGAGACCGAAGCAGCTGATTGCACCGGGGAGGCACGCCCCCGTCACGTCACCGGTCAGGTCGAGCACCGGGAACGGCGGCCCCGACACGTACCAGTCGAAGCCCTGGTTCACCGTCGCCGGCCAGGAACCGGCGCACTCTGCTTCGGTCCCGGGATCGAAGCACGCCACGCGGGTGGCGCTGCCGTAGAAGCTGCCGTTCGTCACCAAGACCTTGCCGTCGATGAGTACTGTCCCCGTGCGTTCGGCCCCCGGGAAGAGACCGCCGAAGTCGAGGGCGTACGGCTGCCCGGGGCATGCTGCATCGGTGCCGAAGTCGTAGCACATCAGCTTATTACGCGCACCGCTCGTACCGCCGTTGAAGTTGTAGGCGTAGTAGCGGTCGCCGACACGCATCGGCGAGCCAGGGGCCTGCGAGCTGTACTGGGCCTCCCCCGGCGCCGTGAGCTCGGTGAAGCCGCAGTACGGGTTCGTCGGGGTCGGTGGGTTCGGCGCCGTCGGGTCGAGGCACAGCACGCCGCCCACGCGGTCACTACGGGCGGTGTAGGTGTAGATCAAGCCGCTGTCGGGATCCAGGTCGGCACCCGAGTGCTGGGAGGCGTAGAACGTGCGGTTCAACCCGTCCCGGATGGTCTGGGCCGGCCAACAGGACGTCGCATCGACCTGGTTGAGACAGGCCAGGCGCAACACTTGGTGGTGGAAGATGTTGTAGGTGCGGTCACTGTCGAACGACAGGTCCCACCCGTCGCCCCCTGAGTTGCCGGTGAACGACGAGGCCGGCGGCACCGGCAGCGTCACCGTCTGTGAGTACGACGCATCGGCCTGCGCCGGCGGCGCCGTGCCTACTGCCAGTAGTGCGGCAACCAGAGCGAGGACGGCCATGACCGCCCGTCGCCTCCGACCCACCGCTCGAGCGTGCTTCGACCTGCGAATTGCCATTGTCCTACCCCTCTCGAGTCCCCCCTGGAGGCACTCGACCCTCCTCGCGGCACCGGTGGAGATCAAGAGGATTTTGTGAAGATGGTGTGAGCATTGCGTCGCAGACCTACCGTCGTGACACAGACCTTCTCGGTCGCTCCAGTGCGGTCCGACGCGGCCGAGCGACCGCCCTTCGGGCGACTCAGCCAGGGAACGGCGTACGCAGGTCGCGCGCTGCGCCGAGCAGCGAACCGCTGTGCGGCACCGCCGGCTCGTCGACCACGTCGACCACCACGCACGTCACGTTGTCGGTGCCCCCGGCGTCGAGGGCGGCATCGACGAGCAGGTCGGCGACGTTCTGCGGGTCCGGCACCGCCAGGACGAGAGCGATGTCGCGGTCGTCGACGAGGTCGCTCAGGCCGTCGCTGCACAGGAGCAGCCGGTCACCCACCACGACGTCGACGTAGGCGAGGTCCGGGCGCGAGTGACCGCCTCCACCCAGGGACCGCATCACGATGTGGCGGTGGTCGGAGCGGCGCGCCTGCGCGGGGGTGATCCGACCGGCGTCGACCAGCGCCTGCACCAGCGTGTGGTCGTCGGTGAGCAGGCTCAACGCCTCCTCACGCAGCAGGTAGGCGCGCGAGTCGCCGAGGTGCGCGAGCGCGACCCGGTGCCCGTCGGTGCGGACGGCGGTGAAGGTCGTGCCCATCCCGGCCAGGGCGTGGTCGTTCTCGACCACCACCCGGATCTGCTCGGCGGCCTGGGCGACGGCGTACGCGAGCAGCTCGCGGGGCGGCAACGAGCCGGAGCGGGTGCGGGAGAGCTCGTCGGCCGAGTGCGCCGCGATCGACGAGGCCACCTCACCCGCAGCGGCTCCGCCCATGCCGTCGGCCACCATCGCCAGGAGCGGCCCGACGAAGCCCGAGTCCTCGTTGTGGGAGCGCACCAGCCCGACGTGGCTGGCAGCGGCGCCGCGGAGCTGGAGCATTGATCGATTCAATCACCACCCAGGCTCAGACGCGGGGTCGTCACCACGAATGCGGCGATCCCGACCCGGGATGCCGCCTACGTGCTCACCGGGCCCGAGGCCCTGACGATGACGGAGATCGCCGAACGGGCCGGGGTGGCCACCGGGCGCCGGCTCACCTACGTCGAGGAGTCGCTGGACGACGCCCACGCCTCACGCCGGGCGGCGTACCCCGACGAGCCCGACTGGCAGATCGAGGCGTGGGTCAGCACCTACACCGCGATCGCGGACGGCTCGTGCGCCGAGGTGGCCACCGGGCGCGCGCGCGGGCTGGAGGACGTGCTCACGCCGTGAGGTGGTGCACGTAGCACCAGCGCCAGTCCTCGGCGGGCTCGGCCGACTGCATCACCGGGTGACCGGTGTCGTGGAAGTGCTGCGTGGCGTGGCGTCCGCTCGAGGAGTCGCAGCACGCGACGTGACCGCAGTCCAGGCACTGGCGCAGCGCCACCCAGCGGGTGCCCTCCTCGAGGCACTCGGCGCACGTGCCGTCACCGCCCGTGAGGCCGTGCGGGCGCTCGACGAGGTGCTCGCACTCCTCGCCGGGAACCCTGATCGAGGTGGAGGGGGAGGCGCGCAGGTCGGCGCGCTCCTCGGAGGACAGCTCGAGCATCGACTCCTCGAGGTCGAGCATCGCCAGCACGTCGGCGACCACCTCGGACGGCGTGGAGCCTGCGGAGCGGATCTCGAGCACGCGCTCGCGCTCGGCCCGGATCATCGCGGTCCGCAACCGCGAGTAGAGCTCGCTGGGGGTCTCCTCGTCGGCGGTGGTGTTGAGCCGCTCCCAGGCGGAGAAGTTGCGCTGCTCCAACCGCTCGCGGATCAGGTCGGCCACGCCGTGCAGGTCGCCGGTCTCGAGCTCGTCGAGCTCGGCGAGGCCCGCCTTGGAGGCCTGCTGGAGCAGCGTCGCGCGAGCCAGGGCGTCGTCCATCGGGTCCGGTGAGGGCACGTTGAGCCGGCGCGCGAGCCAGGGCAGGCTCAGGCCCTGGATGAGCAGGGTGCCGGCCACGACCGTGAAGGCGATCAGGAGCAGCACCTCCCGGTGCCGGGTGTCCTGGGGGATGATGAAGGCGGCCGCCAGGGTGACCACCCCACGCATCCCGGCCCACCCGACCAGGAACGTGTAGGCCATCGGCGCCGGGGCGCCGCTGACGAACTTCGGGCGCACCAGGAAGTAGCGCACGGGGAAGACCCACGCGAGACGCAGCACGATGACGCCGACCAGCGACAGCAGGCAGGCCGCCGTGATCAGCCCGGCGCCGAGCTCGCTGCTGCCGACGTCGGAGAAGAGGCGGGCGGCCTGCAGCCCGATGAGCAGGAAGACCACGTTCTCCAGGACGAACGAGATCGTGCTCCAGTTGATGCGTTCGGAGATCCTCGACTGGGCGGTCTGCAGGATCGGCGCGCGGTGCCCGAGCAGGAGACCCGCCACGACCACGGCGATCACGCCCGAGGCCTCGAGCTCCTCGGCGGCGACGTAGGCCGCGAAGGGGACGATCAAGGAGACGGCCGTGTCCATCAGCGGGTCGCGCAGCCGCCGGCGCACCTGGGCGACGATCGCGTAGAGCAGGGCACCCACCGCCACTCCCCCGCCGGCGGCGACGAGGAAGTCGAGTCCGATGCCGAGGATGCTGACCGGCTCGGCGGCCTCCTCCTCGCCACCCAGCGCCATGGCGGTGCCGCCGGCGGCGATCGCCGTGCGCAGCGAGACCAGGGCGGTGGCGTCGTTGAGCAGCGACTCCCCCTCCAGGATCGTGACGATCCGGCGGGGCAGCCCGATCTTGCGGCCCACGGCCGTGGCCGCGACGGCGTCGGGCGGGGCCACGACGGCGCCGATCGCGAACGCCGCGGGCCACCCGACGCTCGGGATCAGGGTGTGCACCAGCACGCCGATGCCGACGGTGGTGAAGATGATCAGCCCCACCGAGAGCAGCAGGATGGAGCGCCGGTTGGCATTGAAGTCGACCAGCGAGGTCTTGATCGCGGTGGCGTAGAGCAACGGCGGCAGCAGCCCGAGCAGCACCACGTCGGCCTCGAGCGTGATCTCCGGGATGAACGGCACGTACGACGCCGCCACGCCCGCGACGATCAGCACCAGCGGCGCCGGCACCCCGATCTTGTCGGCAAGGCCCGTGACCGTGAGCACGCCGACGGCCAGGACGACGAGCAGCACGGCGATCTCCACCCGCCGATCATGCCGGTCGCGGGTGACAGGCGGGTAACCCGTGCCCGTGGGCCCGGGTCGTGGGTCAGGTCGTGGGTCAGGTCGTGGGTCAGGGCCGCAGCGCCCGGAGCCGCTCGTCGAGGCCGCGCCGGTTGTCACGGCGGCAGACCGCCTCGACGACCTCGATGCCGCCGTTGGGACTGGCCAGCGCCTGCTCCAGCTCGGGCAGGCTCGTGACGCGAAGGTGCGCGGTGCGGGTGGCTGCACAGAGGGCGGCCAGGTCGACGCCGTGCGGGGTGCCGAAGAGCGCCTCGAACCGGTCGGCGTGCTCGGGGGCGCCCTGCTCGAGCATCGAGAAGATCGAGCCGCCGTCGTCGTTGACGACCACGATCGTCAGGTCCGGCGTGGGCTGCCCGGGTCCGGTCACCAGGCCGTTGCTGTCGTGCAGGAACGTCACGTCGCCCATCAGGGCGATCATGCGGCCGTCGGGGTGCCGGTCGCGACGGGCCAGTGCGACGCCGATCGCGGTCGACACCACGCCGTCGATGCCCGAGAGCCCCCGGTTGGAGACCGTCTTGCGCCGCGACCCGACCGGGGTCGGTCGCGCCATCAGGTCGAGGTCGCGGATCGGGCTCGACGGACCGACCACGAGGAGTCCCTCGGGCGGCACGGCCCGACTGACCGCGCCCACGACGGCGTACGGCGTGAGGTCGGGCTCGGCGGCGAGCAGGGCGTCGAGCCGGCGACCCATCGCCCGGTCGGCGGTGCGCCACTCCTCGAGCCAGGACTGGTCGCCGTCGGGGGCGTCGACGGTGGGGAACGTCGCCTCGAGGTCGACGCGGAAGGGGCGTGCGGCCCAGACGCCCGGCGCGGGCACCGAGACGACCTCGACGTCGTCGCGGCCCAGGAGTCGGGCCACCGGGCGCGACAGGGTTGGTCGACCGAGCACGACGACGCGCTCGATGCGCGGCGAGAGTCCGACCTCCTCGGCCAGGAGCAGTCGGTAGCACCGCAGTGCGTGCTCGCCGGTGCGCGAGCCGCTGGACGGCTCAGCGAGCAGGGGCCAGCCGGCGATCTCGGCGAGCTTGCGCGCCGACGGGCCGGCATCGTCGCCGGCGACGACGACGGGGCGGGGG
>NZ_JAXMNS010000039.1:0-13612 GCF_034670285.1 Nocardioides sp.
GCCGGCCCCGCCCGAAGCTAGGTGCGGGAGGAGGGTCAGCGGTCGTTGTCGAGGTCGCGGCGGCGCTCGGCCTCGGCGCGCTCGAGCTTCTCGGAGAGCTCTTCCATCTTTTTGTTCTCCTTGCGCTGCTTCATCTGGCGCCGGATGGCGTAGCGCGCGACCGCCAGGCCCGTCAGCACCGCCACGCCGGCCACGAGCCCGAGGATGAACAGGGTCGTGGCGTTGACGTCGATGCCGACGAACTCGACCTGCCCGGCGCCGTTGAGCGAGTTGACCTCGGTGGCGAACACGCCGAGCAGGATCAGCACGACTCCGACGAGGATGACCAGCAGTCCCAGGATCAGCATGGGGCCGAGGCTACTGCGTCACGGCTCCGTCGTGGAGGGCTCGCCGGAGGCGAGCAGCAGGCCGAGCAACGCCGCTGCTCCCTGCTTGTCGAGGGGGTTGTTCTGGTTGCCGCACTTGGGTGACTGCACGCACGAGGGGCACCCCTCGGGGCAGGCGCACGACACGATCGCCTCCCGGGTCGCGGTGAGCCACTCGCGTGCGGCCCGGTAGCCGCGCTCGGCGAAGCCTGCGCCGCCCGGGTGGCCGTCGTGCACGAAGACCGTGAGCACGCCGGTGTCGGCATGTCGTGCGGTCGAGACGCCACCGATGTCCCAGCGGTCGCAGGTGGCGAACAGCGGCAGCAGGCCGATCGCGCAGTGCTCCGCCGCGTGCGCGGCCCCCGGCAGGTCGATCCCGGGCGGGAGCGCGGCGGCGAGCAGGTCGTCGGGCACCGTCCACCAGACGGCTGACGTCGACAGCGCGCGCTCGGGCAGGTCGAGCGGCTCCTCGGCCATGATCTCTCCGGAGGGCTGGCGCCGCTTGAGGTAGGAGACGACCTGGTGCGACACCTCGACGTCGCCGAAGGAGAGCCGGCACGGTCCCCAGTCCTGGTGGTCGCGCTCGGCGGTGATGGTGATGTCGGTGATCTCGCGAGCCGAGGTGGTGTAGCCGGGGAACCCGGGGGCGCACCGCGTCATGGTGGCGACGTGGTCGTCGAGGTCGAGGTCGTCGACGAGCCAGGTCTCGCCGCGGTGCAGGTAGACCGCGCCGGTGTGGGCGGTGCCGTCGGCGCGACTGCCGTCGACGGTGCCGATGACGCGGCCCGTGTGGGACTCGACGAGCGAGATGGCCGCGCCGCCGGCCGAGCGGATGTCGGTGAGGTCGGCCGCGCGGTGCCGGTCGGTCCAGTACCAGCCGGCGGCCCGGCGCCGCAGCAGGCCGGCCTCGGTCAGGGCGAGGGTGACCTCACGGGCACGCGGTCCGAAGAGGGGCAGGTCGGCCGACGTCAGGGGGCGTTCCTGCGCGGCGGCGCACAGGTGAGGGCCGAGCACGTGCGGGTTGTCGGGGTCGAAGACCTGCGCCTCCACCGGTCGGCCGAGCAGCGCCTCGGGGTGGTGCACGAGGTAGGTGTCGAGCGGGTCGTCGCGGGCGATGAGCAGCCCGAGCGCGTCCTGGGCGCCGCGGCCGGCTCGTCCGAGCTGCTGCCACAGGGCGGCACGCGTGCCCGGGAAGCCTGCAATGAGGACGGCGTCCAGGCCGTGGATGTCGATGCCGAGCTCGAGGGCGTTGGTGGCGGCGAGCCTGGTGATCTCGCCGGCACGCAACGACGACTCCAGGGCACGCCGCTCCTCGGGCAGGTAGCCGCCGCGGTAGGACGCCACCCGGCCGCCCAGCCCCGGCTCGACCTCCTCCAGGAGTGCGGCAGCAGTCAGCGCGACCTGCTCGACGCCCTGCCGCGAGCGCACGAACGCGAGGGTGGCGACGTCCTCGGCGACCAGGTCGGCCAGCAGGTCGGCGGTCTCCGAGCTCGCGGCCCGCCGCACGGGCGCGCCGTTCTCGCCGGTGAAGGAGGTGAGGGGCGGCTCCCACAGACCGAGGGTCAGCTCGCCGCGCGGCGAGGCGTCGTCGGTGACGGCGCGGACGTTGAGCCCGGTGAGGCGGGAGGCGGTGAGGGCCGGCTCGGCGGTGGTGGCCGAGGCGAGCACGAACGTCGGGGTGGCGCCGTACGACGCGCACACCCGCCGCAGGCGTCGCAGGACGTGGGCGACATGGGCACCGAAGACCCCCCGGTAGTGGTGGCTCTCGTCGATGACGACGTAGCGCAGCGAGGACAGGAAGCCGGACCACCGCTCGTGCCCCGGAAGGATCGAGCGGTGGAGCATGTCGGGGTTGGTGAGGACGTACTCGGCATGGGCGCGCGCCCAGTCGCGCTCGTCGCGGCTGCTGTCGCCGTCGCAGGTGGAGAGGCGCACGGGCAGGCCCAGCTCGAGCAGCGAGGAGAGCTGGTCGTGGGCCAGCGCCTTGGTGGGGGAGAGGTAGAGGGTCGCGGCGCCCCGTCGACCGTGCCGGTCGCGCGCGCCATGGGCGGCGCTCAGCGCGGGGAGCTGGTAGGCGAGCGACTTGCCCGAGGCGGTGCCCGTCGAGACGATCACGTGCTGCCCGGCCCACGCCGCCTCGGCCGCCTCGACCTGGTGGCTCCACGGCTGCGCGACGCCGCGCTCGGTGAAGGCGCGGCGTACGTCGGGGTCGACCCACTCCGGCCACGGACTGACCCGCGGCTCCCGGGCGGGCACGCGCTCGACATGGGTGAGCCGACCGTCGCGACCGGGGACGGCGGAGAGTCGATGCAGCAGGTCGGCCACCTGGCGGGAGGCGGTGGACGAGGGCATGGGTCGATTGTGGCAAGGCGCACCGACACCCGCGACGCGACCCGATCTGCCGGTTGTTGACGTGGTGGCGTGCACGGGCGCCGTGGACCATGGTTTGATACCCCAGGCTGGGTAGCGGGCTGTGTGCGTCCCGCTGCTGATACGAATGGCCCTCACCACCTGCCGCCACCTGCACAGCGCCTCCGGGAGAACCACGTGGACCTGACTCTGGAAACACGCGACGTCGATGGGCGCACCATCGTTGCTGTCGCCGGTGAGATCGACGTCTACACCGCCCCCAAGCTGCGCGACAAGATCACCGAGCTCGTCGCGGCCGGCACCTATCACCTCGTCATCGACATGGCGGCGGTCGAGTTCCTCGACTCCACCGGTCTGGGTGTGCTCGTCGGCGGACTCAAGAAGGTCCGGGCCCATGACGGCTCGTTGCACCTGATCTGCAACCAGGACCGCCTGCTCAAGATCTTCCGGATCACCGGGCTGGCGAAGGTGTTCGTCATCCACGAGAGCACCGAGGCCGCCCTCGCCTGAGGGCGCGTCAGGGCTCGTCAGGGCTCGCCAGGGCTCGTTGGGGCCCTCCTCCTCGCACGACACGCGTGTGGCCCACGTCACGACGTGTGCTTGCGCTGAGCCTCCGTCTGCGTAAACTCCGCTGCGTTCGGACATGACGTAGGTCACATCCGACCTCGCGTGACCCACTCCAAGCGCAGGAGGAAGTAGATGGCAGGCTCCATCTCTGCAGTCGCCCCGCTCGCTGTCGAAGTCTCCGGTGGCAATCTCGTCCTGGTCATCGTCGTCGCCCTGATCGCGCTCGGCGCGCTCGGGATGGCCGCGTTGTTCCGCAACGAGGTGCTGGCCGCCGCCGAAGGCACCGACAACATGAAGAACATCGCCCAGGCGGTGCAGGAGGGCGCGAATGCCTACCTGACCCGGCAGTTCCGGACGCTGGCCATCTTTGCGGCCATCGCGTTCTTCGCCCTGCTGGTGCTGCCGGCCGACGACCTGACGGTGCGGATCTTCCGCTCGGTGTTCTTCATCGTCGGCGCCGGCTTCTCGGCAGCAGTCGGCTTCCTCGGCATGAATCTCGCCGTCCGTGCCAACCTGCGCGTGGCCGCCGCGGCCGAGACCACCGGGCGGGAGCCCGCCATGAAGATCGGGCTGCGCACCGGTGCCATGGTCGGGATGCTCACCGTGGGCCTCGGCCTGCTGGGGGCCAGCCTGGTCGTGCTGTTCTTCCAGGACTCCGCGCCCGACGTCCTCGAGGGCTTCGGCTTCGGGGCCGCACTGCTCGCGATGTTCATGCGCGTGGGTGGCGGCATCTTCACCAAGGCCGCCGACGTCGGCGCCGACCTCGTGGGCAAGGTCGAGCAGAACATCCCCGAGGACGACCCGCGCAACGCCGCGACGATCGCCGACAACGTCGGTGACAACGTCGGCGACTGTGCAGGCATGGCCGCCGACCTGTTCGAGTCGTACGCCGTCACGTTGGTCGCCGCGCTCATCCTCGGCTCGCAGGTGTTCGGCGACAAGGGCCTGGTCTTCCCGCTCCTGATCCCCGCCATCGGCGCGCTGACGGCGGTCGCCGGGGTCTACCTCACGACACCGAAGGCCGGCGAGAACGGCCTGACGACGATCAACCGGTCGTTCTACCTCTCCTCGGGCATCGCAGCCCTGGCGAGCATCGTCCTGTCCTACCTCTACCTGCCCGGCGACTTCGCCGAGTTCGGTGCCGAGTTCGCCGTCTTCGAGGGCGACCCGCGCTTCATCGCCTCGGCAGCGGTCGTGATCGGCATCGTGATGTCTGCGGGCATCCTGGCGCTCACCGGCTACTACACCGGCACGGAGTACGAGCCGGTCAAGGGAGTCGGACGCACCTCGCTCACCGGCGCCGCGACCGTGATCCTCTCCGGCCTCTCGGTCGGGTTCGAGTCGGCTGTCTACACCACGCTGGTCATCGGTGCCGCCGTCTTCGGGGCCTACCTGCTCGGTGGTGCCGCGCTGACGGTCTCGCTCTTCGCGGTCGCCCTGGCCGGCACGGGACTGCTCACCACCGTCGGCGTCATCGTCGCGATGGACACCTTCGGCCCGGTCTCCGACAACGCCCAGGGCATCGCGGAGATGTCGGGCGACGTGAGCGAGGAGGGCGCGCTGATCCTCACCGAGCTCGACGCGGTCGGCAACACCACCAAGGCGATCACCAAGGGCATCGCGATCGCCACCGCTGTGCTCGCGGCCACGGCACTGTTCGGGTCCTACGCCACTACGGTCTTCGACAAGCTCGAGGAAGCCAACGTCGGCGCTGACGAGTTCTACCTGCTCGACTTCAGCGTCTTCAACCCCGCGGTCATCGTCGGCGTGCTCCTCGGCGCGTGCGTGGTCTTCATGTTCTCCGGCCTCGCGATCAACGCGGTCGCGCGAGCGGCTGCCGCGGTGGTCTACGAGGTGCGCCGCCAGTTCCGCGAGATCCCCGGCATCATGGAGGGCACCGGACGACCGGAGTACGGCAAGGTCGTCGACATCGTCACCCGTGACTCGCTCCGCGAGCTGGTCGCACCCGGCATCCTGGCCGTGATGGCCCCGATCGCGGTGGGCTTCGGCCTCGGGGCGACGGCGCTCGCCGGCTTCCTCGCCGGCGCCATCGGCACCGGCACCCTGATGGCGGTCTTCCTCGCCAACGCGGGCGGTGCGTGGGACAACGCCAAGAAGCTCGTCGAGGACGGCAACCACGGCGGCAAGGGCTCGCCGGCCCACGAGGCCACCGTCATCGGTGACACCGTCGGCGACCCGTTCAAGGACACCGCCGGTCCGGCCATCAACCCGCTCATCAAGGTGATGAACCTCGTCTCGCTGCTCATCGCGAGCGCGGTCGTCGGCCTGAGCGTCGGCGACGACCAGAACGACGCGTTGCGCATCTTCATCGCCCTGCTGGCCGTGGCGATCATCGCCGCGGCCGTCGTGGTGTCGAAGCGTCGCGAGTCGAACCTCGGGGACGACGTCCCGGTCCAGCAGGCCACTGCCTGATCCCTGTAGCGACCAGCAGCACCTCGTCGACCCGTCGCAGCTGCGGCGGGTCGACGTCGTCTCGGCGCCGGCACGACACGCCTTCGTGCGAGCCTGGGCCCATGACCCATCCATCACCCCGGCCCGCCCAGCCGCTGTGGGAGCTGCAGCGCCGGCTCCTCGCCGACCACGTCTACACCGATCTCACCCACGCCTTCCGTCCCGGGCAGCCGCACTTCCCGCAGTTCCCTGACGAGGAGCGGTCGCAGGTCTTCGACATGGCCGAGGGTGCCGGCTTCAACGTGCACCGCTACACGCTCGTCGGACAGTGGGGCACCCACGTCGACCCGCCGTCGCACTTCGTGCAGGGCGGTCGCACGCTCGACAAGGTGCCGGTCGAGCAGATGATCCTGCCGCTGGTGGTGCTCGACATCTCCGAGCGGGTCGCGGCCGACCCGGACGCGACGCCCACGCTGGCCGACGTAGCGGCTTGGGAGGAGCGCCACGGCCCGATGCCACAGGGCTGCTTCGTCGCGTTGCGCACCGACTGGTGGAAGCGGTGGCCCGACGCTGCTGCGACGACCAACCTCGGCGACGACGGTGCGAGTCATGTGCCCGGCTGGTCGCGGGAGGTGCTGGAGGACCTCATCGAGCGCGTGGGCGTGGTCGCGGTGGGCCACGAGCAGACCGACACCGACCCCGGCTCCTCCACCTCGGCGGGTGACTACGGCCTCGAGCTGCTCGTGCTCGAGGCCGACCTGTGGCAGCTGGAGCTGATGGCGCGCCTCGACGAGGTGCCCGAGGCAGGAGCGCTGATCGTCGCGTCCTGGCCCAAGCCCCTGGGCGGCTCGGGCTTCCCGGCGCGGGCCTTCGCCATCCACCCGCGGTGAGAGTCGTTCGACGCTGACACACTGATTGACATGCCCCGCGAGAGCCGAGGACCGCGCGGACGGACCGCCCTGACCGACTACTACCGCTGAGGTTGCGATGAATCCTGCTCTGGCCGCCCCGCTGCGCGAGGCCCTGCTCTCCGCCGACTTCACCTACGACGGCGTCGCCGAGGTCCTCGGCGCGCGCGCCCACGACGCGCTGGCTCGCAACGAGACGACGCCCGGCCTGCGTCGTACGACGGGTGGGAGCACGCTCGAGACCCTGGTGCGGCTCTTCCTCCTGCAGACCCCGGTGCCCGCAGCCCTGGCCGAGGCGGCCCTGCCGGGGCTCGTCGACCGTCTCGCCGTGGCCGGCCTGCTCGAGCAGAGCGTCAGCGAGGTGGCCGCGCGCCTGGACTGTCGGCCCTACGGCACCGACGACGACGAGCCGCTGTGGGTCGTCAGCGACCTCACGCCCGGGCTGGACGGCGGTCCGCAGCGCGTCGGCGGCGACCACGTGCTCGGCTTCAGCCCGGCCTCGACGTCGCTGGCTCAGCTCACCTTGCGCGAGCCGGTGGGCTCCGCGCTCGACCTCGGCACCGGGTGCGGGGTCCAGGCCCTCCACCTGGCGCGCCACTCCGAGCGGGTCGTCGCCACCGACGTCAACGCCCGCGCGCTCGCGCTGGCCCGGTTCAACGCCGTCCTCAACGACGTCGCCGACGTGGTGGAGGTGCGCGACGGGTCGTTCTTCGAGCCCGTGCGCGGCGAGCGGTTCGACCTGATCGCGACCAACCCGCCGTTCGTGATCTCGCCTGCGACCGGTGAGCGGCTGGTCTACCGCGACTCGGGCCTGCCCGGCGACCGGGTCGTCGAGGACATCGTGCGGGCTGCTCCCACCCACCTCAACCCCGGCGGCTGGTGCCAGGTGCTGGCCAACTGGGTGATCTCGGTCGACCGTCCCTGGGACGAGCGACTCGCTGAGTGGCTCTCCCCCGAGCACGACGCGCTGGTCGTGCAGCGCGAGGTGCTCGACCCTGCGGCCTACGTCGAGCTCTGGCTCAAGGACGCCGGACAGCACGGCGCCCCCGACTACCTCCACCGCTACGACACGTGGCTGTCGTGGTTCGACGAGCAGGGGATCGAGGCGATCGGGTTCGGCTGGATCAACCTGCACGCCTCCGATCGATCGGCGGCCCCGGCCGGGCGGCGTCTCGAGCTGCTCGAGTGGCCCTACGACGTCGAGCAGCCGATCGCACCGGCGATCCGTGACTGGGGCCTGGCCGAGCCCGGCGCGATCACCCTCGACAGCTTCCTCGTCACGCGCGAGGACGTCCTGCAGGAGAGCGCCGGACAGGTCGGCGCCGAGGACCCCTCCACGATCGTGCTGCGGCAGCAGCGCGGACTGCGGCGTGCGCGGCAGGTCGACACCGTCGAGGCCGCGCTGGTGGGCGCCTGCGACGGCGACCTGAGCGTCGGGCAGATCTTCGGCGCCCTGGCGAGCATCCTCGAGCGCGACGTCGCCGACCTCGAGACGTCGTACCTGCCGGTCGTGCGTGACCTGGTGGCGCAGGGCTTCCTGCTCTCAGCTCCCTGATCGCACCCCGGCGATGCCGAGTCGGCGCGTACACGCGCCGACTCGCGGTCCGGCGGGAGTAGCCTCGGGTTCGTGGCGACTGCAGGTTGGTACCCCGATCCCTCAGGTCACCCCGGCGCGTTCCGTTACTGGGACGGCGGCCGCTGGGGCGAGACGCTGGCCGACCACCCCTACGGCCCGCCGCCCGGAGGGGCCACGCCTACGCCGCCGCCTCCGCCCGGCGGGTTCGAGAACACCGCGGCCATCGGGCCGCTGCGGCCCACGGACCCCGAGTCCAGTGAGGCAGGCGCCGTACCGCCGCCTCCGCCACCCCCGGGACCGTCGACCCCGGCATACGGCACCCCGCTGCCCGCGATGAGCGAGCAGGCCGCGCAGGCCGAGCAGGCCGACAAGCGCCGACGACCCGTGCGCACGCTGCTCCTGCTCCTGCTCGCGATCCTCGCGACGCTGCTGATCGGCGTCGCGTCCTTCGTGGTGGTGCGCGACCTGATCGAGGACGACGCCGGCGCGGCGTCGTCGGACCAGCCGTCCTCGACCAGCGCGACCCCGGCCGCCGAGGACCCGACGCTCGACCCCTCCACGGCGGTGCCCGCCCCCGAGCCTGGACCGGAGGAGCCCGCGGTGGGGGTGCCCGTCGAGCCGCTCGACCCGACCGTCGAGCAGTGCTCCGGGGGACTCCCCGACCGCGGGGTCGAAGCGCCCCAGGAGGAAGCCCTGGCGGGCGGGGGGATCGAGGTGTGGGTCCCCGGCGACTTCGCCCCGGTGCTCGAGCAGGCCGCGGCCTTCACCTTCGCCGACGGCGTCACTGCCCGCTCCAAGCTCGTCGAGCAGAGCGAGACGAGTGGCTGGGTGGCGGTCTACGCCGCGGGTGCCCTGAGCCGTGCCAACGGGTTCGACTCCCCGGCCCAGGCCGCCGAGGTCGTGGCGGCCTGCGTCACGCAGTCGACGTCCTTCTACTCCAGCATCAGCGGCCTCGCCGAGCTCGGCTCGACCGAGGTCGTCCTCGACGGCCGCTCCGCCTGGGAGCTCACCCACGAGGTCCGGATCGACGACCCCGCCCTGACCGTCGAAGGTGACGTGATCAAGGTGGTCGTCGTCGACACCGGCGACGAGGCGACCTACGGGCTGTTCCTCAGCGTCGTGCCCATCGGTGACCGGGCGATGCTCGACGAGCAGGACGCCGCCGTCGAGTCGCTACGCGTGCCCTGAGGCGGGGTTCGGGGCGACCTCGGGGGAACGGTCGCCGAGGTGTCGCGGGTGTCCACTGACCACCCAGCGGCCACCCAGCGGCCACCCAGCGACCACCCAGCGACCATCGGGGTCTGGACACCACGCGCTACCGTGATCGGCCGTGAGCACCTTCTCGGACGGCATGCTCCGCTTCGAGATGCGTCACCCGGCGGATCTCGCGCTCACCCCGCAGTGACTCAGCAGTAAGGAAAGTGACCAGTTCGTGGCACACAAGTTGGTGATCGTCGAGTCCCCGGCGAAGGCCCGCACCATCGGCGGCTACCTCGGCGACGGCTACGTCGTGGAGTCCTCCATCGGTCACATCCGCGACCTCCCCAACAACGCCGCGGACACCCCGGCCAAGATCAAGGACAAGTCCTGGGGCCGGCTCGCGGTCGACGTCGAGGACGGCTTCACGCCCTACTACGTCGTGCCGCGTGACAAGAAGTCGCACATCACCAAGCTGAAGTCGCTGCTGAAGGACGCCGACGAGCTCTACCTCGCCACCGATGAGGACCGCGAGGGCGAGGCCATCGCGTGGCACCTGCTCGACGAGCTGAAGCCGAAGAAGGACGTCGTGGTCAAGCGGATGGTCTTCCACGAGATCACCAAGGCGGCGATCCTCGAGGCCGCCGCGAACCCGCGTGACATCGCGATGGACCTCGTCGAGGCCCAGGAGACCCGCCGCATCCTCGACCGCCTCTACGGCTACGAGGTCAGCCCGGTGCTGTGGAAGAAGGTCATGTCCGGCCTGTCCGCCGGGCGCGTGCAGTCGGTCGCGACCCGCCTGGTCGTCGACAAGGAACGCGACCGGATGAAGTTCAAGATGGCCTCCTACTGGGACCTCGAGGGCACCTTCGACGCCGGGTCCAAGCACGAGGCGCGGATGTTCCCCGCCAAGCTCTACTCGCTCGACGGCACCCGCGTCGCGTCCGGCTCCAACTTCGGCCAGGACGGCCTGCTCAAGGCGGGCGCCTCGGTCGTGCACCTCGACCGCACGCGCGCCGAGTCCCTCGTCTCAGCGCTGGCCGACTCGTCGTACGACGTCCGCTCGGTCGAGTCGAAGCCCTACCGCCGTTCGCCGTACGCCCCCTTCCGCACCACCACGATGCAGCAGGAGGCGAGCCGCAAGCTCGGCATGAGCGCGTCGGTGACGATGTCGGTCGCCCAGCGGCTCTACGAGAACGGCTTCATCACCTACATGCGTAGCGACTCCACCACGCTGTCGGGTGGTGCGGTCGAGGCCGCCCGCTCGCAGGTGCGTGAGCTGTACGGCGCCGAGTACCTCCCCGACACCCCGCGCACCTACGCCTCCAAGGTCAAGAACGCCCAGGAGGCGCACGAGGCGATCCGTCCGGCCGGCGAGTCGTTCCGCACCCCGGCGCAGACCGGCCTGACCGGCGACCAGTTCCGGCTCTACGAGCTGATCTGGATGCGCACCGTGGCCTCGCAGATGAAGGACGCCGTCGGGCAGAGCGTCTCGGTGCGCGTCGGTGGCGCCGCGACGACCGGCGAGGACGTCGTCTTCTCGGCCTCCGGTCGCGTGATCACCTTCCACGGCTTCCTCAAGGCCTACGTCGAGGGCACCGACGACGACGGCGCCAAGGACGACCAGGAGACCCGCCTGCCCAACCTCGAGCAGGGCGACTCCGTGTCGGCCGCGAGCCTGAGCGCCAACGGTCACGAGACCAAGCCGCCGGCCCGCTACACCGAGGCGACGCTGATCAAGGAGCTCGAGGAGCGCGAGATCGGTCGCCCCTCGACGTACGCCTCGATCATCGGCACGATCCTCAACCGCGGCTACGTCTACAAGAAGGGTTCGGCCCTCGTGCCGGCCTGGCTGGCGTTCTCGGTGATCCGGCTGCTGGAGGAGCACTTCCCGCGCCACGTCTCCTACGAGTTCACCGCCGAGATGGAGGACGTGCTCGACGAGATCGCCGGCGGCCGCAAGCGCCGCGTCGCCGAGCTCACCGAGTTCTACTACGGCTCCGACGACGTGCCCGGCCTCCACACGCTGGTCACCGAGCTCGCCGACATCGACGCCCGCGACAACGCGACCTTCCCGATCGGCGATCCCGAGGCCGGCATCAGCCTGCGCGTGGGTCGCTACGGCCCCTACCTCGAGGGCCCGGACGACGAGGGCAACCCGGCCGGCAAGCGGGCCAACGTGCCCGACGACCTGCCGCCCGACGAGCTGACGATGGAGAAGTGCGCCGAGCTCTTCGCCAATCCCGCGGGCGAGGAGATCGAGCTCGGGTCGCACCCCGAGACCGGCCTGCGCGTCGTGGCGAAGAACGGTCGCTACGGCCCCTACGTCACCGAGGACCTGCCCGAGGACGCTCCCAAGAAGGCCAAGCCGCGTACCGGCTCGCTCTTCAAGTCGATGTCGCTCGACACCATCACGCTGGCCGATGCCGTCAAGCTGCTGTCGCTGCCGCGCGTCGTGGGCGAGGTGGAGGTCGAGGTGAAGGCGAAGACCGGCGAGGACGGCGCTGAGATCCCGGCGACGACCGAGCTGGTCGAGATCACCGCGCAGAACGGTCGCTACGGGCCCTACCTGAAGAAGGGCACCGACTCGCGCTCGCTCACGACCGAGGACCAGCTCTTCACGGTCACCCTCGACGAGGCCATCGCGATCTACGCCCAGCCCAAGCAACGCGGCCGCGCCGCGGCTGCCCCGCCGCTCAAGGAGCTCGGCGCCGACCCGGTCTCGGGCCAGCCGATCGTGGTGAAGTCGGGCCGCTTCGGCGAGTACGTCACCGACGGCGAGTACAACGCGACGCTGCGCAAGGACGACTCGGTCGAGCAGATCACGACCGAGCGTGCCGCCGAGCTGCTCGCCGACCGTCGTGCCCGTGGTCCGGCCAAGAAGGCCGCCAAGAAGACGGCCAAGAAGGCGCCTGCCAAGAAGGCTGCGGCGAAGAAGACCGCGGCCAAGAAGACGGCGAAGACGGCCACGAAGAAGTCGGCCGCCAAGAAGACGACGAAGAAGGCCGCTGCGAAGAAAGCCTGACCGGGCGCGCGGGACGGTGTCGGCCGGTGCCGGTACCGTCTGCGACGTGACCTCCGGACCCGTCTACGCGCCGCACGGTGTCTTCGTCTGCTTCGAGGGTGGCGAGGGATCGGGCAAGTCCACCCAGTCGGCGCTGCTACGCGACTGGCTGAGCGACCAGGGTTATGCGCCACGCCTGACCTTCGAGCCCGGCGACACCCCCGTGGGGCGCGAGGTGCGACGCATCGTGCTGAGCCCCGAGACCGGGGTGCTCGCCGACCGCACCGAGGCCCTGCTCTACGCCGCCGACAAGGCCGAGCACGTCGAGACCCTCGTGCTGCCTGCGCTGGCGCGCGGCGAGGTGGTCATCACCGACCGCTACGTCGACTCGACCCTGGCCTACCAGGGCGCCGGCCGCTCCCTCGACGTCGCCGAGGTCGAGGCGGTGGCTCGATGGGCGACCGGCGACCTGCGGCCGCACCTGACCGTCGTCCTCGATCTCGAGCCGGAGGCCGGCCTGGGCCGCTTCGCCGAGCGCGACCGGATCGAGGGCGAGTCGCTCGACTTCCACCAACGCGTGCGCGAGGCCTTCGTGGCCATGGCGAAGGACGACCCCGACCACTACCTCGTGCTCGACGCCCGTGCCTCGGTCGACGAGATCGCCGCCCGGGTGCGCGACGCCCTCGAGCCCCTGCTCGGCCAGGCTGACCGGGCCGCCCGATGAGCGTCGCCGGCGAGATCGCCGCACAAGGGGTCTGGGCCGACCTCGTCGGGCAGCACCGCGCGATCGACGTCCTCTGGCCGGCGGCCGGTGGACGCGGCATGTCGCACGCCTGGCTCTTCACCGGACCGCCCGGCTCGGGCCGCTCCAACGTGGCGATCGCGTTCGCCGCGGCGCTGCAGTGCGAGCAGGCCGGGTGCGGCGACTGCCACGCCTGCCACACAGCGATCCTCGGCAGCCACGCCGACATCGCCCTGATCCGCACCGAGAAGCTGTCGATCGGCGTGGCCGAGGTGCGCGACCTGGTGCGCAAGTCGGCGTTGCGACCCGCCGGCGGGGGCTGGCAGATCATCATCGTCGAGGATGCCGACCGGCTCACCGAGCAGGCGGCCAACGCGCTGCTGAAGGCGATCGAGGAGCCGACCCGTCACACGGTCTGGATGCTGTGCGCCCCGACCGTCGAGGACGTGCTCCCCACGATCCGTTCACGTT